>DJML01000086.1 GCA_002436505.1 Bacteroidetes bacterium UBA6491
GGATCATTGGGATCGATCGGTGCTGTTTTAAATTTATATTCCTTTCCGTTATCAAGCACATCTTCAAGGTTATAGATCATTTGTGCGGGAACAAATAGCTGGATCAAGGCCATCAGTATCAAAAACATCAATGTCAATTTCCTACGCATTGTGCCTCCTTCTTTTAAGCAGTACATAATTTGAACCAAAGAAGCCCGCTCCCACGACAAGGAATAAAGCTCCTCTGACTATAAAACTTAAATTATCATCAAAAAACCGGCAGGTGACCAAAGCGGTGATCACTAACAATCCCCAGTTCAAGATCCCTAAATGATCTTTTTTAATTCCATCTATTATTGTGATCAGTCCAACAACAAGTATAAATAAATTGACCAGCACGACTGCAAGCACTGAAAAATGACCAATCAGATAGGTAACAATGAACAACGGAAAAACAAGACTGATCGGATTGGTTTCGTTGATCCTTCTATTTTTGAGATAAAAATAGAGGAGAACAAAAGCAAATACAGAAAGAATAACAGCTACCATAAACTCAGGAGAAAGTAGTACTTCCTCTATCTTAACTTCAGATTTCCTTAAATTCTTCCAAAACCAGTCAAAGCTCAAGATCAGTAAAACAACAAGCGTTCCTAATGAGCCAATCACCTTCATGCCATTCTTGAATATCAAATTCTCCTTACTAATGATGGTTCCAGCCAGATAAAACAACCCAAACAAACTCATGTAAGCAATGAACATTAGCTCCTCGTTGCTCCTGGCCACAGAACCAAGTGCAATAGCCAGGGAAACAGGTATTGCCCAATTATGGATATTAATAAAATTGCTGTCTGGCTTCTTCCTGTATAGAAAATAATAGTGCGGAAGGATGCCAAGTATCAGGTACCAGTATCTCAGTGATTGAAATTCATTCTCGTTCCAATATCCTAATTCTGCCACATAATAGGTGATATAGACAATGTATAGAAGTGAAACTACCGAAGAACGCATGATATAGACCAAAGGGAGGGCAAGCAAGGCCCATGTAAACAGTAAAGAACTGATATTTCCCGGAATATGATAGATCTGGCTTATCAAAGAGATACAAGCTCCAATTGCAAAGAACAGATATGTTGCAGAGCTCTCTTCCCATGAAGCGTTTCCCCTTTTCCTCAAAAAGGTATACGTACAAAATATCTGACCTGTGACCAGAGGAAGAAATGCGAAAAAGGTCCTTACCCCAACAGAAAGATCATACCAGTTGTGAGCTACAATCAGAATTATTCCTAACCCGACCAGCACGGCACCTAAAATGCCAAATACAGTAAATAATTTACCTGCCTGGCTTTCCTTTTTCGAATCGTAATAATCCTTTATTCTATGGAATGTTTCTTCAGTAATTACCCCTTTCTTACTTAGCTCTGAAAGATCCTTAATTATACTCATTGGTCAAAATACATTACTTCCATATCAGGTATTAACGATGGTAATTTACATTTTATCGTTTGAAATATTACTACCTGTCTCCTCCTGAACGTTTATCAACACTTTAACCCAAGTCTTGAAAATCTGGATTGATCTAACAATTTGTGCCTGCCGAAATTCATTCACTTTGCAGCACTTCTATTCTTTTTTATTAAGTTCGAACTAGTGACAGCATTATACCGCTACTTAATTACGGCACTGGCCATAATTTTTGTTAACATTTGCCATGCGAATGATGACTGGGTAAGGGTCAAATTAAACGATCATTCTTCGATTGAATTCCCTCTGATACCTGAAATACTTGATGGCGACGACGAAATAATGATGGCATGTCGAGATTCATCAGGATTGTTTACCGCTGTGGTAGGGGTGTTGCCAGAAGTAAATGACAGGGATACCGGCAAAAAAGAATTATTGGCACTCTACCGTGATCTTGCAGAAAGAAAAATCAATTTCGACAGTGGAAGCTTATTAAAAATGGCAACATTTGATTACCTCAGTATACCCGGCATGGATTTTTCATACTCAATTCATGAAGGAGAAGGTGGTACACTGGGGAAATTTATTAGGTTGTGGTACAACCAGGGAAGAATATATAGCCTGGAAGTGTGGTTTGATGCAACTAATTCAGAAGCAATTGGCGAATTAAAGAACAGGTTTTTTAATTCATTTGAATTCTCAGGTGAACAGTCGTCAAGAATTAACACCATAGTTCAAATGGTAAGCAGGTCCTTCATTGCGTTAACAGCAGGTATAATCGGCATACTCGTTATGTCATTCTTATTGATACGGAGAAGAAAAATACGGAAGACAATGTCTACCACCTAAGCTTATCTCTGCAGGAATTACATAATGTTCCGGAACATTGATCTATCGTACGGATACTTTCCATTGCATCGGTCATCAGGCATTGCGTATCCGGGCAATGAGGCAATCCAAGGTTATGTCCGGCTTCATGAACAGCGATCAGCGCTATTCTTCTTATTCCTTGCTCGGCGGGCACACCTTTCATTAATCGGTAACTCGAGATCACTGATGCACGGCCCGGTCTCATACCTAATCCGAATATGCCAAAATCCCTGTACTTCCATTTTGGTTCTTTTATGTACTTTTTGTCTTTGTCTTTATATTTTGTGAATGAAATATCTGATGTTGTAACTCCGATCACGTGATCATAATCAGGGGATGATTTATTCAAATACTTCAATAAAGAATCTGCCCTGTACCTTGGACTCTTTTCATTGATAAAGGCCCAGCGAGGCAGATCCATCGTTTTCAATATTTCAACATTCAAACCATAAACTGATGATAAGGAATCTTGCACAATTTTCACATATGTAAGATCAACACTGCCCAAAGGAATAATTCCTATTCTCTTTTTATGAATAGGCTTCACGCATGACATCAATATCATAGCAGGAAGGAATATCCGTAAAAGGAATCTATTCAGATATTTCACCTTCTAATTATTCCTTCTTTTACGCCCGCTTTAATTGAGACAGACAAATGATTCTCAGCCGGAGGGATCGGACATGAATATTTATAATTATAGGCACAGTAAGGGTTATAAGCCAGGTTAAAATCTATATAACCCTTTAATAGATCCCCTTTTCTAATGTCGAGGTAACGTCCTCCGCCATACGTTTCT
>DJML01000012.1 GCA_002436505.1 Bacteroidetes bacterium UBA6491
TCCTGGCTAACGGCAAATGTGTTGCCATCTGACTGCACATCTGCGATCAATCCTTTCAGTACCAGCCCTACAGAGGTTGCATAAAGCGGACTTTTAACTTCTTCCACCATTCCTTTGGCAAGATGTTCGTGCGGATAACCTACACGTGCATCAAGCCCCGTAATGAATTCAGTAAGTTGCGTCAGGTATTTCAGCTGTGATCCTCCACCGGTAAGAACAATACCACCGACCAGTTTTTTCTCCAGTCCGGATGCCTTGATCTCATAATACACGAGTTCCAGGATCTCCTCAACTCTGGCCTGAATGATCCTGCTAAGGTTTTTAACGGAGATCTCCCGGGGTTCACGTCCGCGAAGACCGGGGATGGTCACGATTTCGTTGGTGCCGGATTCATCTGCAAGAGCATAACCGAATTTAATTTTCAGTTGCTCAGCCTGATTCTTCATTACATTACAACCCTCTTTAATGTCTTCCGTAATGATATTGCCACCGTATGGTATGATGGCAGTATGTCTTATGATGTTTTCATGGAATATGGCAACATCTGTTGTTCCACCCCCGATATCTACTAATACAACCCCTGCTTCCAGTTCTTCTTCACTCAGGACCGCTTGCGATGATGCAAGAGGTTCAAGTGTCATGTCACAAACTTTTATATGTGCTTTTTCGACACATTTATAGATGTTCTTAGCTGCGGATATCTGTCCGGTAATGATATGAAAGTTTCCTTCCAGCTTAACACCCGCCATACCGATTGGGTCAACAATTCCCGGCTCATCATCCACGGTATAATCCTGAGGCAGGACATGAATGATCTTATCGCCAGGATTCACTGAAAGTTTATACATGTCCTGTTCCAGCTTGTTAAGATCTTCAGCATTGATCTCGATCTCCGAGTCATTTCTGATGATCATTCCTCTGTGCTGCAAACTGTTTATGTGAGCACCGGCGATACCGACATGAACATTTCTGATATCAACATTGGACCTTTCCGATGCCAGTTGAATGGCTTCAGAAATGGCATTAACCGTTTTGTCGATGTTTGACACAACTCCGCGTGTTACACCTCCCAGTGAAGGTACTTTCCCAACACCAAGGATGTCAACTTTACCAAATTCATTCAATCGGCCAACAATGGCGCATACCTTTGTTGTTCCGATGTCTAACCCAACTATTATTTTTTCACTTGTCATACGATCCTATTTGCAGATTACCTGATTGTTGTATTTCGCATTGATTGTCGTAAAGTGTTCCCATCCTTTTGGTTTTAAGGCCTTCTCATAAAAAACCTTTATCCTTTCCAGTTTCTTATCCAGGTTTTCGGTATCTCCGATTATCAACCGATGATCTCCGAATTTCTCGATGAGAATTAGGTCACCCTCCTCACCAACAAAAATCTGTTCTATTTGGGCTTTCCAGAAAGGTAATCGATTCACATGGGTAGCTAATGTGTACACTTTCTTGCTCATTAATGTATCCACAAAACCGGTTACAACCACCACTCTTTCTGTATAATGAGGAGATAGTGGAAAATGATGGCCCGTGGTTGATATATAGTAACCATCGGCATTGTAAGGATGTACCCTGACCAGTGGCTGATGTAAATTTGCCTTAATTATGATCTTGTGTTCAAGATTGGTGAAAACCTCTGTGCTGTATACATGCGGATGCGATTCGATCGTTTTCTCTATTTCTTTTAGTGATATTTTATTCATATTCAGGCCTTTTATCTCTCCCATATGCTCCAGGAGGTAATCTGCCAGTTCTCCTTCTGTAACAAATGATCTGTTCTCATCACTGGTCATCTCTATTTCTACATCAGTACATATCGCAACAGATTCTTTTTGTCTGAAATAGACCGTCAGCACGATCAATGCTATGATCCCAAGCAATAGTATCAACCATTTAATTTTATTTTTACTCATTGCAGCACTTGTTTGAGTGGTTCAACAATTCGGTCAATATCTCCTGCGCCCATAGTGATCAGCACCTCCGGTCGCTTTTTTCTGATGTGTTCGATAACTTCTGAAGATGTCAGAATGTTGGTTTCCTTACCCGTCATTTTGTTCTTGATCATTTCTGAACTGACCCCTGGAACTGGTTCTTCTCTGGCAGGATAGATCGGCATCAGCAAAGGCTCATCCAGCATGGAGAGACTTTTGGCAAATTCATCTGCGAAATCTTTCGTTCTTGAATAAAGGTGAGGTTGAAATACACCAGTGATCTTTTTCCCGGGATAAAGTTCTTTTACAGATGCAATGGTGGACATTATTTCTGTCGGATGGTGCGCATAATCGTCAATGTAAATGATGTCATCTCGATCAAGGATGTACTCAAACCTGCGTTTAACACCTTTGAAGGATGCAAGAGATTTTTCAATAGTTTCCGGCCCGATACCAAGATGCAACGATACTGCAATGGCCGCGACTGCATTTTCGACATTATGAATTCCGCGGACCCCCAGATGAAGGTTTTCGATTCGGGTTTTATCGTCCTCATAGGTGAAATAGAATTTACCATCCTCTACCCGTATTTTCCATGCCCTGGCGTCCCCGTCAGAAATGCCATAGGTGATCGACATCGAATTTATTCCTTTACTTGTCATACCCGTGTCTTTCTGGCAAACCAGCAATCCATCTCTTTTTGTCGATGCTGCAAACTGATGGTATGCAGACCGGATGTTTTGTTTGGATTTATAAAAATCCAGATGGTCGGCATCGGTAGAGGTCAGTATTGTTATTTCCGGATCTAAATGGTGGAACGAACCATCATATTCATCTGCTTCGGTGACCATATAGCGGGGTTCAATTCCGTTGACATAGAAATTAGACTCGAGGTCTGTGGAAATGCCTCCAAGAATCGCAAGGAATTTTATTTCTGAGTTAGAAAGAATGTGGGTCAGCAAACATGAGGTAGTTGTTTTGCCGTGGGTGCCACCAACTGCGATCAACTGGTAATCCGTTGCAATTTTACCGAGCACTTCAGCCCTTTTCAAAGGAACATGGCCGTTCTCTTTGAACCAGTCGAGTTGTGCATGTGCTCCACGAATTGCTGCAGTATAGATCACAAGGACCTTTTCCGGACCGGCATTTCTGAAAGCAAGAGGTAAAGTGTCTTCTGAATTATTGGTTGTCACGGTTATCCCTTCGGATTCTAATTGATCTGTGATGCTGCTATTGATCCTGTCGTAACCGGCCACTTCCTTGTTGATGAATTTAAAATATCTGGCCAGGGCACTCATGCCGATGCCGCCTATTCCGATTAGATAAACGTATTCGATATTTTGGAAGGGATTAGTCAATTAGGGTCATTAGTTGGTGGACAATTTCTTTTGTAGCATCCGGCTTTGCCAGTTTGATAATATTTGAACTAAGCTCGATCTGCTGTTCTTCATCTTTACATAAATGAATTATTGCTTTAATTAGATTTGGCTCTACCAACTGATCGCTTATCAGAAGTGCAGCCTTTTCTTCTACCAGGGCAAGCGCATTTTTAGTTTGGTGGTCCTCAGCGACATTCGGGCTTGGTATAAGGATCACTGGCTTACCGACCAGGCAAAGTTCCGAAATGGATAAAGCACCGGCCCTTGAAACAACAACGTCCGAGCTGGCATATGCCTGCGCCATGTCTTTAATGAAGGTCAGTCTGATGCCTTTGGCAACGGTCTTGCTTCCGGTGTAGTTCTTCCCTGTTTGCCAGATGACCTGAATGTTCTCATCGTTTAGCTCATCTACTCCTGCTTCAATTGCTTCATTGATCGTTCTTGCTCCAAGGCTTCCGCCCATGATAAGAACGGTGGTCATATTGGGATTAAGGCCAAGTTTTCTTCTGGCTTCCTCTTTTGTGATATTGATTTTGGCAATATCGCTTCGCACAGGGTTCCCGGTAATCACAATTTTTTCTTTGGGGAAGTAATGTTCAAGGCCCTGAAAAGCGACACAGATCGTATTCGCTTTATGAGCAAGTAGTTTATTGGTGATTCCGGGATAGCTGTTTTGCTCCTGAATAAGAGATGGGATCTTTTTTCTTGCGGCCATATATAACAAAGGGCCACTTGCGAATCCTCCGACACCGACAACTGCATCAGGTTTGAACCTTTGAAGGATCACCTTTGCCTTTATCAGGCTTATTAGAAGTTTAAAAGGAAAAATAAGGTTAGAAAAGCTAAGTTTCCTTTTTATGCCGCTGATCCATAAACCGTGAATACGAAAACCGGCTTCGGGCACCAGCTGCATTTCCATTTTTCCTTTAGCTCCCACAAACACGATCTGTGAGTCGGGATACTGTCTTTGAATTTCACCTGCAATAGCTATTGCAGGATAAATATGTCCTCCGGTACCTCCACCGGATATGATAAATTTATACATCTTGTTCTTCTTCATTTGTGAAATCTTGTCTGCTTACACTTAAAATTATACCAAACGCCAGGCTTGTAAAAAGGAGAGACGTTCCACCCATGCTGATGAGTGGAAGAGGAAGTCCTGTATTCGGAAGGACATGCAGGACCACACCCATGTGGACCATTGCCTGAATAACCAACGTAAAACTCAGCCCAATGGCAAGAAATGCACCGAATGCTTTGGGTGTACGGATCAGTATCTTCAATGTGCGAAAGAGCAATATCAGATAAAGGACCATTATGATCACTCCACCGATCAGCCCGTATTCTTCTATAATTATCGCATAAATGAAGTCAGC
>DJML01000001.1 GCA_002436505.1 Bacteroidetes bacterium UBA6491
GTATTGGCAAAAAAGGCATCAAAAGTGATGTATTTTCGTTGAGACTCGTGGATCAATTCTTCGGAGATCGGCACAAGAATTTTGTCGAATTTGGCCTTCATCGCGTTCTTCAGTTGTGAACGACGTGTTCCATATTTCACCTGTAATGTGCCGTCATTTGGGAGGTTTACAGCGATGGTCTTGCTTCCGGCGTTGCAATCTCCTGCATAATATACAACATCATAAGCGTTCAGCTGAGAGCTGGAACCGGGTTTCTCCTTTTTGTAGGCGTCTTCCACCGGAAGGTTTTCCTGAAGCTCAGGAAGCCAGGCTACATACTTATCCAGTTTTTTACTCCAAACCTTATCCTTTACAAGCACATAGGCTTCATAGGAGGTCTTTGCGCCAAAAAGCTGATCCTCATAATTCTCGATCGGACCGATAATGAGGTCTAAGCCATTGTCCTTCATACCCAGCCATGCAATGTCACTCGGGTTAAAATCATCCGTCAGCAGCGCTTCTGCTCTTAGGTTTAGGTACTCCTTCAGCGCCTGGTTCTCACAGATCTTAGCCGCATCCCTAATGTGGCCTGCAGCACGCAGTAATTCATCGTGATAAATGATATTATAAGGTATTGCAGCAAGCTTGCCATCCGTATCCCTTCGTATCACACTGTACTGGTCCGTGGTATCTATTCCTGATTCCCGCAGCTGTTCCTTTGTAATGTCAGCCGGGTAAAAGTTAGCGCCGGCAGGTTTTGGTCCAATGCCTTCAACAAATGGTTCATTCTCTGCCAACCTGTCCCAGGGACCATAGTTTATAACAACAAAATTTCGTACGTCTTCATCCTGTATACTGCTAAGAAGTTCGTTCTTATCACCCCAGGTCTGGCGCCAGAATAATTCATTCATTACTTCAGCAGCTTTGATCATGTGCGGCAACATTTCCTTCTCATAGTCCTCTAGTTGAGACAGATCCGTTGTCAGCTCAAAAGACACATAGGTATCGGTTAACCGGTTAAAGGAATCCGTTTTTACTTCTTTTTCAGAAACATCGGTGTCCTGAGTCTTTTTTTCTGAGCAGCCTGATAGAATTATTGCCAGGGTACAGCTTATTAGTGCAAATCGGTTCATGTAAATATTTTCGGGAAAATTAGAGAATTGACAGGATATCCCCAACTGGCGGAGAAAGGTGTTTTGCAATTATCTTTGCCACATGTTTGGATTGGATAAACTGAAGGAAGCAAAAAAGAAAGCCCTTGAGATCAAGGAACGTCTGGATAACACCACCGTTGAAGGATCAAGCAGCAACGGGGAGGTAAAGGTTATTAGTACTGGCAACAGGAGGATCGTGGATGTCGTGATAAACGATTCTGTTTTCAGGGTTCGTGAGCAAAGGGAAATTGAACAAATGATCACCGAAGCAACGAACAATGCATTAATTCAGGCAGAACAACTGGCAGAAGCGGAGATGAGGTCAATTATGCCAAATATTCCAGGACTATAACCGCTTGTCATCAACACCAAACGAACCTTAACTAGAAAGTGATCTTATGCATCACCACTTTACTAGCTTTCAGGTATTGGAAGGCAATAAATTCATTTTGTGAAATGTCGTGAACATTTACAAAACGGATGTTCGTGCCTCCCTTGGCCTTTCTCTTTTTTGACCTGGTCGACCTGCTCTTTCCGGATGCCGTAGATAAATTTAATTTGCCAGATGATAATTCATTGGTCTCCAGGTCAAGTTTGTACACCAGATCATCCGCTAGCAGATACGCCTCTTTACCATTCACGGTGCCCGTGATCTCAGTACCAATATCAATATTCATCAGATAGTGATCCTTTTCAATTCGAACTCCTGACATCTGATCATTATTTATAGTGCTGGCTATAGCATCCTGATAATGGTAATAATATGTTGTTTTGGTGCTAGTGGTGCCATTCTGATCTGTAGTTGTGGTGGTTACCACCTTTATATATTTCTGCTCAATAACGATCAGAGGTATGCCTTTGGGAGATATTTCGAACACAGCGATCCCCCCAAAACTAGAAATGGACTTTTCAGGAATACCAGCGGCAATTTTCTTCTTTTCCTGCCTTGCAGCACTCCGTGATGATCTCGACCTCCTTTCGTTTGGTTTTGCATCTGTATCATAGAGCTCGTCCGGGTAATCGTATGACGCAGAAGCAATGGACCGAAAACTATCCAGTGCGATAACATCATAGAGTATGGAAGTAACATACGCCTTTTCATCCGCCACAACCCCTTCAACACCGGCAATAGAAATGTGATTCCCGTCATCCTGCATTTTCATCCTGGCTTCCATGATCACGCTTTCCGAACTGGGCTCATAGGCAATATCCGTGTTATCAGTTCGAAGCTGTAAAACGACATACCTGCCCTCGTACATAGGTTCCTGATCTCCTTTTCTTGGCATTCTTCTCCCAGAGATGTATTTTAATTTTATTGCACCAAGAACATATACATTGCCTGATCGATCAAACAACATCTGATCGATTTTGATTCTTTTCTCCCCTTCATATTCAAAGCGATAATCTTCACGGAAATTCATCAAGGTCATCTGGTCATTGTAGACCCAGAAATCAAATTTACTGAACTTCCTGTCGTCATCGAATCTAGGGCCAAACAAACCACGATCAAACTTCATAGGAGGAAAACCTGAAACAAGAAAAGACTCTTTGTCTTCGCCAATTACAATTTCAAACCTTTCCTGCCAATACCCCCGTTCTGCGAGCTTGATCTCGGCTATCATAACCGGATCTGATTGAAAACTAAGGCTTTCAGGGTCATACCATCCAGCAAAAAGATACCGCTTTTTCTTCTTCATGTTATCATAACTGAGGAAGAGCATGAACCCCTTTTTCATTCGAAACAACCCCTCATAGATCATGATCTTGTTGTCAAGTTTGAATTCCGGGACCACTTTCTTCACCAAGCGCAGATTGTCATCATTGTAGTGCATTTCAACATAGGTCATTCGGCGGAACCCAAGATTTTCATGCCGTACCAAACTTTGTCTTGACACCGAAGTAATGGATAAATAATCGTGATTGGACATCGGAATGACATCACCTAATATCCCTGCTTTTCCTGGTTTAAATGCTTTGCCATTTGCTTGTTTTACCGTTAGATCTTGAGCATTCGCTGTGCCAGATCCGATCTGAAACAAGATCAGTATTATTATCAAAGAAACTATTCTGTTGGTTTTCATAAGATTGTTCTAATGTATTTGATCGATGTTCAGAAGAATAATCCGATCTTCAATTGATACCCAAATAAAAAGGTGAAATTCTCTTCTGCAAAAGGGCCTTCTGCTCCATAGGCCGGATCATCTTTTCCGTCTTTGGTGACTTTGACACTTGCCCCTCCGAAATACGTCTCTCCGCCAATAGCGATCTGCTTCCCGTATAAGATCCATGAGGAATAAGAGAAACAGTACTCTTTGCTGTCCAATTTGTATTTATTGTCTGCCTTCAGTACTCTGTTGCGATAGATCAGACTTACACCAGACCCGTGATCGACCGCCCCTTTATTCAAATAATATGTGAGTTGGGCCCCATAACCATATCCTCCCTTTATCGGTCGGTCACTTGCTTCTTGGTCATAACCCATAGGGTATCTTCTATAGATCCACGGGGCATAGTTCTTCTGAAAAATATGTGATTCACCAATAACCGTTGCACTTAAATCCGGCGATATTTTTCTTGTATAATTAAAGGAGGCAAATCCACTAGCCAGACCGAAAGCATTGATAGCTATAATATTGGACTTACCCATCTTTCTGCCATCATCCAGGTATTTCCTGTAATTATTATCAGGGCTGAAGTTAAAATCCTGCGCCGCCGTGTTACTTGAATTCAGAAGAAATAAAGTAGCCACAATTAAAAACAAACTGGTCTTTGTCATATATTTCATATTACTGCTAAATAAAACACAAATCATTAAATATCAAGATGTTAGAAAAATTTTCTTAATGTGCATGAGTTATTGGGAGATACACTGATTCCGTTTATCCCTTTTTCATGCTCATGATCTCATCGATCATTTTTCTGTCGTTGGCCAGCCGGGGTACTTTATTCTGACCTCCGAGTTTCCCTCTCTGCTTCATCCAGTTATAGAATGTCCCTGACTCACAAACACGAACCAACGGGGGCTTGAGTGCAATATCACCGCTGCGTTTGGCCTCATAATCGCTGTTGACAGATTTCAGCATCTCATCCAGTTCATTCCTGAATTGGTTTACATCCCTGGGTTCCTGGTCGAATTCAATTAACCATTCATGCCCTGCAGAAGCATTTTCATCAAAGTAAATAGGTCCTGCAGTAAATTCACGGACTCTGCTGTTCGTTCTGTGGCATGCTTCTTTTATAGCTGCTTCAGCATTATGGATCATCAGTTCCTCTCCGAAGGTGTTAATGTAAAGTTGGGTTCTGCCTGTAATCCTAAACCTGTACGGGTACTTCTCAGTAAAGAGAATTGTGTCCCCTATCATATAGCGCCATAATCCGCTGTTTGTTGTTATTATAAGGGCATAGTTGACACCAAGCTCAATTTCTTCAAGGGTCTTTGTTTTAGGATTAGCTGCTCCAAATTCTGACATTGGCAGGAATTCGTAGTAAATGCCATAATCCAGCATGAGCATCATGTCTTTTTCACGTTCAGTTTGTATCCCAAAAAATCCTTCAGAAGCGTTGTAGCTTTCCATATACGTCATCGCATCAGAAGGGATGTATTTTTCAAAACTCGACCTGTAAGGTTCAAAGCTAACTCCGCCGTGCATATACAATTCCATGTTTGGCCATATGTCCAGCAGGTTTTCTGCATTCTTCATTTCCAGCAATCGCTCAATCAGAAGAACCGTCCAGGTAGGCACGCCCGAGATGCTTGTCACGTCCTCTCCAACCGTTGCATTGGCCAGTTTCTCAAGCTTGATCTCCCAGTCTGCCATCAATGCGATCTCAGCTGCTGGCGTGCGGAAAAGATTCACCCAGAAAGGCAGATTATTCATCATTACGGCTGAAAGGTCCCCGTAGTAACTGTTTCTTGAATACTTGTTCAACTCATGGCTCCCGCCGATGAGCAATCCTTTTCCCTCAAAGATCTTTGTGGACGGGTTCGCGTTGCAGTAAAATGTAAGCAGATCCCTGCCACCCCTGAACTGGCATTCATCCAGCGATTCGAAACTTACTGGAATGAACTTGCTTTTATCGGATGTGGTACCGGATGATTTTGCGAACCATTTGATCTCAGAAGGCCACAACAATCGCTGCTCCCCTTTCATCGTGCGCTCGATCCATGGTTTAATGTCTTCATAATCCTGAACTGGCACTCTTTCTCTGAACTGGTCAAAATTCTGGATATCCTTAAAACCGTATTTCCTCCCAAATTCTGTGTTCCTGCCAGCTTCGATCAGGCTCTGAAAGGTGCTTTCCTGCACGTCATGCGGATGGTCTATGGATTCCTGCACTTGCTGGATCCTTTTTTTAAAGTACCATGATAACAGCGAACTTACGAGGACAAACACGGTCCTAATATATCATTTTTTAGTCAATAATTGCTTTTAAAAATCAGGCCCGTACAATAATCATATGACTTAAATACGCCCATTGATCTCTCGCTTTAGAGCATGCATTTGAAATGACATTGTCCTTATTCTTCTGCCTGTAAGGCATCTATGAATCTTCTGATCAGTGTAAACGACCGGTCATAGCTTTCTGAAAGAATCAGATTCTCCGGGTTGTCATCTACCTCATGATAGTACTGGTAAGGCCCCATTAAGTAAAAGAAAAAACCAGGAACACCTTCTTCGGTGAAAAAATGGTGGTCACTGTTGGCTGCCTTGCCTCTTGATTTAATGACAGGCATCAAGGAATCGCTGTTCATTTGATTCATAAGATCGAACTGCTTTGTGAAGACCTTTCCGTTAACCGCCATGATCCCTTCCTGCCCTGAACCCATCAGGTCCATATTGATCAGAAACTTGATGCGTCCAAGCATATTCTCACTTTTAAGCTTATGTACCAGGTGATAGGAGCCAATGAGACCCGCTTCCTCCCCTGAAAACCCAACAAATACAATGGAATATGCCGGAGTTGAATCCGAATAATAATGTGCCATATCCAGCATCATTGCAATCCCGCTTGCATTGTCATTCGCTCCGGGAATGAATGTTTCCTGCCCCATTCTCCCTAGATGGTCGTAATGCGCTGTGATAAAGATAAACGAATCCGGGTAGGTATGTCCTTCGATCATTGCCAACACGTTCCTGGACTGGTAATTGATCAGTAACCGGGCATCAACTCTTGCCGTGATCACCTCTTTTAGTTCCGCAAGCTTGCTATCTAAAACTTCTATAGTACCATAAGGCCGTTGGGACCGTGAGGCAGACCAAACAAGTTTACTTCTGGGATTTATGATCAGCCTACCGGTAAATTTTTCTTCAAATTCTGCGATTGCCTGATTGAGCTCAGCATTGTCTTTCTCCGGTGAAGGAAGTATAACTACCTCCTTTTTTCGCGCTTTCCTCAATTGTTTCTGCACCCCTCTTTTTGCTGTAAGTTGCTCTGCAGAAATGCGCAAAAACTCTCTACGTTCAAGGTCAACCGGTCCGGATGAAGAGTTGACCAGAAAGTCCCGGCCCGGAATTAAGGCCTGGTCTTCATCAAATTGAACAAGAACCTCACCAGGAATGGTGTTCACTGTCAATTGGAACCGATGGAAATAGCTTGAATAAAAGGGACCGATACCCGCTTTCCGGAATTCTTTCTCGATAAATCTTGATGCGATATGATCTCCACTATTAACGTATCCCCTTCCGTGCATTTCAGGAGAACAAAGGGTGTCTATTATCTGGCTGGCATAGGTACGGTTCTGACTAAAAGTCATTTCCGGTTTCAG
>DJML01000096.1 GCA_002436505.1 Bacteroidetes bacterium UBA6491
GCATGATAATCAACGCTGTAAGGGGAATGCTTGTATTGGTGCCACGAAACATGGTTCAGGCAGCAGGGTTTTACAACACCCTTCTGGAAAGTGACGAACCCGCCATTGTGGTTGAGTGTTTGAACGGGTACCGTCTGAAAGAAAAATTACCTGACAATTTAGGCACATTTAAAGTTCCTGTCGGCGTTCCTGAAACGCTTATTGAAGGAACGGATGTAACTGTTGTAACCTATGGATCGATCACAAGGGTAGCTGAAGAAGCAATAAAGATGCTCGAAGAAGAAGACATCAGCGTGGAATTGATCGATGTACAATCGTTGCTGCCTTTCGACATTCACCACCTCATCGTGGACTCTATTAAAAAGACCAATAAAGTGGTTTTTCTTGACGAGGATGTTCCCGGTGGCGGTTCTGCGTACATGATGCAACAGGTTTTGGAAGTGCAGGAAGGCTACAAATACCTTGATACTGCACCAAAAACGATCGCATCCAAACCTCATCGTCCGGCGTACGGAACTGACGGTGACTATTTCTCAAAACCTAATAAAGAGGATATTTTTAAATGCATCTATGATATGATGCACGAATACGACCCGGAAAATTATCCGGAACTAATGGGTTAATACCCCTGGCTGTTCTATTTGTCAACCAGACCCTTTATCGTCTTCCTCATTTTCAACGACTGCTGATTGAATTTGTCTCCTGTACCCGGTCCATAGAAACCGGTATAAACAGACATTACAGTGTGATCCCGACGCAAATAGATGGTTGTCGGGAATGAATAAATATGCTCCAGACGTGGTAAGCGTTTTATGGCCTCACTTTTTCTGCTATTGCCGGCATAAAGAATTTTCCATTCTATTCCTAAATTTAGCTGATACTGTCGCAACAGATCAATAGCACGCGCAGAATCTGCTGCTTCAAAAGCAAGTGAAACGACCTGAACCCCCATTTTATTTATATCCTTATAAATGCTTTGCAGGTACCTGGTTTCATCAAGACAATTAGGGCACCAGCTGCCGATCAACTGAACAATTACCGGATTGGATATGTATGGCGTATCACTTAGCCTGACAGTCTTGCCTTCAAGGTCAGTAAACGACAGATCCAATGGCTGCTCCGGGTCATGAACCCCTGTCAGTTCATATGGATCTCTTAGCTCAAATGAATCGTCTCTCCATGCGATCCAATTTGCCTCATAGTGGTTGCCGGAATAAAATTTACCATAAATAGTATCGCCATTTTCAGAAAATGCTGAAAAGTGGTAAGCATGTGAACCATCAAAAGTTGAAAGGCTTAACCTATTGTTGGAAAAATATCCGGTCAAATACCGGTAGTCGCCGGTTTCGGTAAGGAAAGTTCCAGTAATGTTTGGGGATTCTTCGGCGTTAAACATGCCAATTGCGTCCTCCGGCGACTCAGAATCCGGAGAGAAAACAACCCTCCATTTCCCCTTAACATCATATGTATTTAGTTGATTATCAACCTTAAACTTGTCTCGCGTAGCTTTAAACGGCATTCTATAGTCAGGAGATCGGTAACGATTGAACCAAACCCCAGAAAGCAATGTATCGGTAATTTTAAGATCGATCCAGGAGTCAAAATAGAGACTTTTGATTCGAACAGAATCATCGGCCAGATAGACCATTTGCTGTGGGATCCTTTCTTCCGAATTTACAAAATACGTGATAAGATCGTTTTCTGATCTGTCAAAGTGGAGCTCAAAAGAAATGGAAGGTTTTTTGTCAGTATTTAATAACTCTGCATACCAAATACCTTCTAATATATCCTGACCAACAGATTCGTCCTGCTTTTGATCCGGTAATTTACATGCCGCCATTAGTATCATGGCCACAACTCCGTAAATGTTCAAAGTTTTCATAAAAAAGGACCCAGCGAAAAATCACCGGGTCACTTAAAGTAAAACGCTAATATTTATAGGTCATTTATCAAGTTTCAGAACTTATGATTTGGAGCGAACCCCAACAATTTTAACATTAAGATCAAATTCGTCATTAATAAAAGCGTCGCCAAGGCTTGAACGATAATCGATACCATATTTAGTTCGGTCCACTTTTATTTCAGCTGTGTATATAATAACATCCTTGGTATGAGCGCTGATCTTTGCTTTAAATTTTACCTCATTGGTCTTGCCAACTATGCTGAGGTCACCGACAACGTTTAACGTTTGATCATCGAGCACTGTACTTTCTTTAATAACAAGTTTAGCCTGAGGGAATTCACCTGTATTGAAAAAGTCTTTGCTATGCAGGTGTTTGTGAAGCTTTGGGCTTTCAGTATCAGAAACCAGAATGCTGGTCATATCCACCACAAACATTCCCGATTCAATCTTTACTCCGGATAAATTCAATTCTCCTGAAAGCAGATCTACTGTTCCCTGGTGCTCCCCTCCTGTTTTATACGCTTTCCATTGAACGGATGACTTATCAGTCCTTATTGTGAAGTTGTCATCCTCTGCGGCCATTCTAAAGCCCATCAGGCCGACGGTAGAGATCATTAAAGCAACAACAACATTCCTTACACTTTTGATATTATTCATCTGTTCTCAATTTATCTAATAACTTGTTTAACATAATTGCCTCGTCAATGTTCAGTATATGGAAGTTTTTATCGAATTCTGACAATTCTTGATCCAGCGCTGACAAAACTTCACTGCCTTTTTCAGTCAGAGACACATCTACCTGTCTTTTATCCCGCTCGCATTTCTCACGCATCACTAACTCCTTCTTGTGCAATTTATCTACCAGTCGAGAAGCATTAGACATTTTATCGATCATGCGTTCACCTATTGCATTGATTGACACAGGGTTAGGTGTGTTCCCTCTGACAATACGTAATACATTGAACTGTTGCATTGTGAGGTCATACGGTTTCAGATATCTGGACAGAATCTGTGTGATATAGCTATTTGTGTATGCTATATTCACCGTAAGTTTCTGATATTCACTTGTGAATTTATTCTGTTTTATTGCTTTTTCAATTCGCACGGGTCAAAATTATTCTGTTGTTATATTTCATACAACCATAATAATTTAAATAAGTTCAGCAACTATTTAAGCATGTTGTTGTTATTTGGAATGTGAACAACATTAACATGAGTAAATCATTTCGATGCGAAAATTTCTGACACCTGGCAACATATTTTACGGTATTCTTATTGTATTACTTCTGATCCCGACGACCAGAGTTTTAATCCAGTCAAGGATCTTGCGACTTGTGCTTACGTCTCCTGGGATTGAGGAATCAGGCGAAAATCTGAACAGCCGTAAAATACTTTTATATAACATGAATGACCAACAAGAACACCTTGAAATAGGAAATGGAAAACCTGTTTTG
This sequence comes from Bacteroidetes bacterium UBA6491, assembly GCA_002436505.1. Taxonomy (GTDB): domain Bacteria; phylum Bacteroidota; class Bacteroidia; order NS11-12g; family UBA9320; genus UBA6491. The sequence continues at coordinate 3,358 of DJML01000096.1, forward strand.
ATAAATCTTTGGGCAACCTGGTGCGGACCATGTGTTGCAGAAATGCCTTCTCTTAATAAATTGCATGAAAAATATAAGGGCAAAGTTGATTTTGCTTTAATTTCATCAGAAGAAAATGATGTTCTGAAGAATTTTATTAAAAAAAACGAATACACTTTTCCAATTTACCACCTGGGTCAGGCATTGCCTGTAGCATTGGAGAGCAATCAGCTGCCGACAACCTATATTATCGGATCGGACGGAAAAATATTAATGTCAGAAACAGGAGCTAAAAACTGGAACAGCAGCGCCGTTCATGAAGTGCTGAATAAGGAGTTAGGTTATACAAATAAATGAGAATGACCCCGATTATACTGACGTTCCTTATTCTAATCATAATTGACCTTTATGTATTCTACGGAATAAGGTCGGCATACCTGACTGGTTCTCCTCAATTAACTGTCTTTACCTGGGCTTTCTGGTTGGTTTCAATAACCCTTTACGGCTCAATCTTTTGGACACTAATGGTAGGCGGACACCACGTGGGCAATGGCATTCATCGTGCAATTATTGCAACCGCATTCATTCTGTTGGTGGGGAAGCTGTTCTTTTCAGTGTTCCTTCTAATTGACGACGTGGGAAGGATCGCACGTTATGGTGTTTCGCTGTTCGATACTTCATCGCCTACTACAGGAAAGGGAATTTCACGGTATCGATTCATTGTAAACGGAGGATTGCTTGCAGGCACAGGAATAGTATCCGCGTTATCGTACGGCATTATCAAAGGCGCACATGATTATCGGGTAATACGACAAAAGATCAAACTTCCACACCTCCCTGACGCATTTGAAGGTTTGAAGCTTTTGCAGATATCGGATATCCACAGCGGCAGTTTCTGGAACAAAAGGTCTGTTAAAAGGGGCATTCAGATGGTGAAAGACCAACACGCGGACATCATCTTCTTCACTGGAGACCTGGTCAACAACCTGGCAAGTGAAATGGATGATTACAAGGAGTTGTTCAAAGAAATAAATGCACCACTCGGTATTTATTCTGTTCTCGGAAATCATGACTACGCAGAGTATCTGCCAGACCTTTCAAAAGAAGAAAGGGATCAAAATTTAGTGGACCTTATTAAAACGCACCAATACATGGGTTGGGACATCCTCATGAATGAGCACCGGATTCTTGAAAAAAACGGAGAGAAGATAGGTATAATCGGTATTGAGAACTGGAGTGCGCACTCAAATTTCCCCAGGCATGGAAAACTCAGTAAGGCATACGAAGGCACCGGGGATCTTCCGGTCAAATTATTATTGTCCCATGACCCAAGCCACTGGAAAGCTGAGGTTTTAAAAGATTTCCCTGATATCGATGTGACTTTTTCAGGGCATACCCACGGCATGCAAATTGGCATTGAAACCGGCGGTTTCAAATGGAGTCCGGTTAAGTATCTTTACCCTGAATGGGCTGGTCTTTACCAGGAGAACAACCAGTATCTCTATGTAAACAGAGGTTTTGGCTACCTTGGATATCCAGGTCGGCTAGGGATCAGGCCTGAAATTACTGTTTTTGAGTTTTCTAAAGGGTGACACATTCACAGGATGGTTTCATCTTGCTGTAAATCTTGCATCGATTAACAAAACCACCAGTAATTATTCCCAACTTTCAGCTTCCACTCGTCAAGGATACTTTGAATACTTTGTTGGTCCTGTGGCGACGAGATCGCAATAATGATTTTGTGGTGAGGTTTGAAAACGTAATCCTTCTGTGCTTTTAATCTGACCCCATAAATATCCAAGCCCAGTTTGCGCTTGTTATTGCTGATCCACTGAAAAGGAAATTGTTCAGAAACAAGCCTTTTTGCTACCTCCTTAGCCTTTTTACCGGCGCCCCAGAGTACGATATTGGACCCATCGTCACATTCGTTGTCAATAAAATAAGGTAACTTAAGGTCAATAAAGAAATTGTCACTGTATCGATGATCGTTCCGTGTTACTCTTCGGTTGTGATCTCTCCAGTAATGTATAACCTTCTTAACTGATCGGACTTTTAACCCTGCCTGATGAAACCTGAGGTTAAGGTCATAATCTTCCGGATATCGTTCTGAATTAAATGCTCCAGCTTTTATTAGATCTTCTCTACAAACCATCCAGCACGGGGATGGGATCGTACATTCTTTATAAACATGTGAGAAACATGCTTCATCCCTTATCACATTGTTGATCCACTTCTCATACCTGGCATAGCCTCCTTGCAAACCATCTGCTTCGTCAGAGAAATATTTTACCATCCCTGTAGCAATTGTTCCTTCAGACGAAACGAGACCTGCCAGTTCCATCAGGTTGTCAGGCGTTTTATAATCATCAGCATCCATCCTTGTGATCAGATCACCCCGGGATTCCTTAAAACCATTGCTCAACGCCTTTATCACACCCTTTTCCGGGTTCAGCAAATACTTTATCCTGCCGTCCTTCTTCTGCATTTCTCTGACGATCTCCGGGCTGCCATCAGTGCTTTGATCGTCGATGGCAATAAGCTCCCAATTCGTATAACTCTGCCCCTGAATTGATCTCAGGCACTGACGAATGTAATTTTCCTCATTGTAAAAAGGTAACAGTATTGAAATCAATCGGGTATCTGACATTGGACTAACTGATATTGGTCACTTATTGCTCTAATGGGTTAAAAAATGGTAAAAATAATTTATCTTCGTCAGTAAGAAGGGCTGCATGAAGTTTGAAAAATTCAACACTTTATAATATACCGGCTTTGAACTATTAAGAACAGACCAGGCCCTAACTACTTCGGTAGTTGATGTGCAAGCAGAACGTGGGAAGGTCGACGCTTGAAGAAAGCCAAATCCTACATTTCTAGGAATTTTTCTAAAGCAGCCCTTTATTTTTCTATCACCCCGCTTCCAATCAATTCATCTTGAATATACCATGCGGCAAACTGTCCGGGGGTAATTCCTCTTTGTGGCTCGTTAAAGACCAAATAGTAACCGTCGTTCATTCGGATCAGTTCAGATTTTTGGAGAGGTTGACGATAACGAATCCGTGACATCACCTTGATTGATTCTCCAATTCCTGTTTCCATATCCGGGCGAACCCAATGGACTTCATTCTCAGGCATGAAGAGAGCTTTACGGTAGAGTCCCGGATGATCATCTCCCATACCAACATAAACAGTGTTCGTCATTACGTCGGTGGCAATGACAAAAAGTGGTTCCTTTTTTCCTCCCACGCCAAGCCCTTTTCGTTGACCGACAGTATAATAATGGGCACCCTGATGTTCTCCGATGATGATTCCACTAGCATGACTATATCTGAATGGTTNNAGGAAATAGCTCTGGTCCTTGTTCGGGTCTGAACCGCTTAATAAACGATGCATCACCTGACCATCGATGACGGCTTCTTCTTTTTTACAATAGTGCCCCGTTGCTACATAATCAGCACCAAGTTTTTCCGCAGCTTTCAGGAAAAGATCAAATTTAATCTCCCTGTTGCACAGTATGTCCGGATTAGGTGTTCTACCGGCTTCATATTCGGCGAACATATAATCGACGATCCTTGTTTTGTACTCTGCACTCAGATCAATCGTATGAAAAGGGATTCCCAGCGCTTCCGCAACCATCAGTGCATCCTTGCTGTCCTCTTCCCATGGACAATCTTTGCTTATGGTCACCTCAGTATCGTGCCAGTTTTTCATGAACATACCGATGACCTCATATCCTTCCTGAAGAAGAAGGTATGCAGCAACAGAAGAATCAACCCCGCCCGATAGTCCGACAACGACCTTTTTTGACATGATGTACAAAGGTACAACAAAGCAAGATCATGGTCGTTCTGCCATTCCGGAATAGAATTATCAGGGTTACCGGATCCTTACTTTCTGATAGGCAACAACGCTGTTATCGCTTACAAGTTTGACAAAATAAAGACCTGAATTAAACTCCGAGCAATCCAATGCTCCACCCTGCACCTCAATTTCGGCCACTTTTACACCTTTAGCGTCATAGATCTTACCAACAAGATCATTTGACGGAATGCCGGTAACCGTGAATTTTCCATCAACGCTTGGATTTGGTGACAGAACGGGTCGCAATTTAGAAAGATCATTTATAGAAGATGAGAACGGAGATACCGAAAGGTATTTGTCTTCGATGGTATTGTCCTGAATAACAGGAACTGTTCCTTCCACCCGGGCCCATACCGTAATATCGATATCAACAAGATACTCTCCTACATGGCCTTCCGTCGGGTTTCCATTAACCACGACACAACCGGTCATTGTCGGTATGAACATACAATTATCATCATTGCATTCATAGACGAAGCCTGCAGGCAGGTTGCGTATGTCATTGATACGTATTGAATCAACATAGGCTGTTTTTTGCTCTCCTAAAAACATGATCTGCGTGTCTGCCATGATCCGGATCTGGAAAATGTGCTGGTACGCTTCATTCTGGTGTGCGGTAGCAAATTCATTAGGATAAAACCCTGGATTTGTAATACCTTGGTTGGGTACACATTGTGCTCCTGCCAATGTTGAAACCCCAATCAACATTGCTAATAACGGAAACGATTTTAATTTCATTGATTTTAAGTAAAATTGCTTAGGTGCAAGTTAAAACATTATGCGGCAACTTTTTTTCACCATCCTGTCATGTACTGTCATTTTTACCCAAAGTTTAGCTCAAAGTGGCAAAACTGTGGCATTTAAAGTTTTAGACGTTTCCACCGCAAAACCTATCTTAACCGCTAAAATTCAACCAGTTACACGAGAAGGCGCATTCAGCACCCCAGACAGTACAGGGTTGATAATCATGGAGTTATCCTTGGGCTCAATCTTTGTGTCCTCATATGAATACAACTCCAGATATGTCGAATTTGATCTTGATACTGTAAAAACGGTTTTCATAATATACCTGGAACCTTCCATAACTCTTCTTGAACAGGCCGTGGTAAGTGCCGGAAGGCAAGAACAACCTTTAAAAAAGACATCTTCTTCCATTGAAATGATCCAGCCATCCTTGATAGAAAACAGAAATTCCCTAACCATTAAAGATGGGTTAAGCCAGGTTCCCGGACTTTTTATCACAGACAACCAGCTTAATATAAGAAACGGAAGTGGCTGGAGTTACGGAGCCGGATCGCGCGTAATGGTGCTGGTGGACGATATGCCAATGTTGAGCGGAGATGCGGTTACACCTTTATGGAGTTTTATAAATACTGAGGGGATCGAGAGTATAGAGATCATAAAAGGTGCCAGTTCTGTGCTCTATGGATCATCTGCATTGACCGGCGTCGTAAATATCAAATCTGAAAAACCCGGCATCAGACCCAAAACGGTCGCAGGAGGTTTTTACGGCGTTTACAACAAACCTCAGAATATTGAATGGGAATGGAATGACAAACCGCTTACAATCAGTGGATTCAATGCATCCCATTTGCGTCGCATCGGAAAATTTTCGTTTACGATGAATATTAACGGTCAGATCGATGAGGGCTACAGAATGGGCGATCAGGACAATCGTCTGAGGTTTGGAACAACTGTTTCCAGGCGTTTTTTCAATGACAGATCCGTGATGGGAGTGCGGTTCAATTACATGCAGGGGCAATCCGCCTCGTTCCTGCTATGGCAAAACTATGATTCTGCATATACTGCTCTTAATGAACAGATAACGACAACAAATGCGACCAGACAGGCCTATGATTACTATTGGAAGCATTATGGGAAAAAAGGTTTTAAAGCCATATTCCAGGCGCGTCAATTAATGATAAACAATGATGTTGACAATGGGAATGCAAACAACGACCAGTCCAATTCTTCAAATACACACTACTTTGAGCTCCGATTATCTAAAAAATGGACCCGGTTAAACTTTCATTCGGGGTATCTATTGAATGTTACAAATTCAGAGTCTCCTTTATTTGCTGGAAAACACAGGTCGGTCAATCAGGCACCTTACCTCCAGTTTGAGTTGCACCCAACTTCCAGAATGACCATTGAACTGGGTGCGCGATACGAAACATATAAATTAGACAAAAAACTGGCAGAAAGGCCAGTTTTCAGAAGCGGGTTTAACCTTCAAGCTGCAAAATTCACTTATCTCAGGGCTTCTTTTGGCCAGGGATTCCGGTTTCCGACCATTGCTGAATCATTCATACAAACAACTGTAGGGACGACATCAATCTATCCAAACCCTGATCTAAGGGCAGAGACAGGGTGGAACGCAGAAATCGGTTTAAAACAGGGTTTAAGAAGGAAAAACCTAAAGGTCGTTGCTGACATCGCCGGTTTTTGGATGGAATATCAGAACATGATGGAGTTTATTTTTACGCACTGGTCAACCAACACGACCATAGAGAACGGTCTGGGATATGGTTTTAAATCTTTGAACGTTGGCGATACGCGAATTACAGGCATCGACCTGTCTGTCCTTTTTGAGCAAAAAATGAAAAATGACCAACTGCTTGAAGGCATCATCGGGTATACATATTCAGTACCAGTTGCATTAAGCCCGAAAAGTGTTTTTGCTAAAAACGCCTTTGACAAAGATCTCTCCTATCACAATACCAGTTCAGATCCTGAGAAGAACATATTGAAATACAGGAACAAGCATCTTTTCAAGTTCGGCGCCAGGTATGAGTCCGGAATTGTTGATGCAGGAGTAAATATTCGTTACAACAGCTTTATCGAGAACATAGACGGGGCATTTGTTGCATTTCCTTTCGATCTGATCGTAAAGGGAGTCGCTGAAGCCCGGGAGAAGGATAAGAGAGGAAAAACTTTCGTTGATATACGTGCCGGGATTACACTTAAAGAGCAATTCAGATTCGGGATATCTGCAAACAATATTTTCCGTCAGGTTCAGATGAACAGGCCGGCAGATATTACCGGGCCAGGCTCGGTTGTTTTACAATTCAGGGCAAAATTTTAAATTGCCGGCTGATACGCTTTATCATTGTCTCTTTTGACTTGATTACATTTGCACTAAAAGAAAATCCATTGTACGAAGTTTCCAAGCAGCTAATAAAATTTGTAATATCAGGTGTAATCGCTGTTCTCACTGATTTTATCGTCTATTACGGTCTAGGGGCTTTACCTTTTGATATTGAATATTCTATCGGGCTTGGATTTCATCTGAACGATCTGTACAAAGCCTTGGGATTTCTGTTTGGTACCACAGTAACATACAATCTAAATAAATTCTGGACCTGGCGTAAAACAGATACCGACAATTCCAGGCTCGGAAAATTTGCCGTGCTTTATGCCATTTCCTTTATCATAAATATAGGCGTAAACAAATATGCATTGCAGTATATGCCGGATAATGAGTTTATGCTGATGATCAAGCGTTTTGACGAAACAGCAAAACAACTTTTTGCACTAAAAATTGATAAACTGGCGGCATTTTTAATTGCTACGATAGCATCCACCATTGTCAATTTCATCGGCCAAAAGACCTGGGTCTTTAAATCAAAAGAAGAAGATTAGGTCCAGGGACGATTCAGGATCGTCTCATTAATTACGGCCTGCCTCAGGTCAAATTCTATCTCATCCTCTTCGTCTTCGGTATGTTCAAGCCTGACCTTAAGATCCAATTTATTGTTCGATCGGCTATTCTTCTCGTTATCAAGCACACCGGTGTAGGATTCATAAATACCTGGGACCACTTCCGGCTCTTCAACTGGCTCTGGAACAGGCTCCAGTTTAGGTTCTTTATAAACAGGTTTTGGCCTGGGTTTACCCTCCATTACCTCTCTAATAATATCTTCCAGTGATCTTTGCTCACTTTGTGTTTCACGCCCTGTTTCGTGTTCCCTGCCCTGACCTTGCTCACCTTGTTTTTTACCAGGCCTGAAGATATAGTATAAGGCAACCAGGATGATCGGTATGAGTTCTATAAGATCCATTGTGTACAAATTTATCAATTAATAGCTATGCATCATATCCAGACCATTGATTTATCGTCGAGCATGCCCACATAGCCGACCGTCATACTAAGAAAGTATGGAGGAACAGATAAAATGATCATGAAAACATAATCTTCATGTTTTAAACATTTTATTCCGTAACTTTGCACCGCAAATAATACACAGTCTTAATTATTTGCATCATGTCCAACTTAATTCCCGATAAAGTTCGCTACGAAGGTCTCACTTTCGATGATGTCCTTGTATTGCCAAGATATTCAAATGTTTTACCAAGAGAGGTTAAAACAAGAACGCGATTGACACGCAACCTATGGATCAATGTTCCGATCATATCTGCGGCAATGGATACTGTTACAGAATCCAAACTCGCTATAGCTATGGCAAGAGAGGGTGGAATCGGTATCATTCATAAAAACATGACCATTGCTCAGCAAGCGGCTGAGGTAAAAAAAGTAAAACGTTCAGAAAGCGGAATGATCAAAGACCCCATTACTTTAAGAGGGGATTCCACGCTACAGGACGCATTGAACATTATGCGCGAAAACAGGATCGGAGGTATTCCGATCATTGATGAAAAAGGTATTCTTATCGGCATCATAACGAATCGTGATCTTCGCTTTGAAAAAGATACAAGTAAGGCCATTCGGGAAGTAATGACCAAGGATAACCTGATCACGGCTCGTGAACCTATTAATCTTAATGAGGCGAAAGATATTCTTCAGCAATTCAAGATCGAAAAATTACCGGTAGTTGATGGGAAAGGAAAGCTTGTTGGGCTGATCACCTTCAAGGATATCGAAAAGGTAAGGAATCACCCATTTTCCAGCAAAGATGAATTTGGAAGGTTGTTGGTCGGTGCTGCTGTCGGAGTAACTTCAGACACGATGGACCGCGTTGCCGCTCTTGTAAAAGAAGAAGTTGACGTTATTACACTTGACACGGCTCATGGTCATTCTGAAGGCGTGATCAATGAATTCAAGAAAATTAAATCAGTTTATCCTGATCTTCAGATCATTGTCGGGAATGTTGCTACATCTGAAGCGGCAAAAGACCTGGCTGAAGTCGGTGTAGACGCAATAAAGGTTGGTGTTGGACCAGGCTCTATATGCACCACACGTATCATTGCGGGGATCGGTGTTCCTCAGCTTACAGCTGTTATGTTGTGTGCGGAGGTAGCTAAAGAATACGGCATTCCGGTAATCGCCGATGGAGGAATTCGATACAGCGGCGATCTGGTCAAATCTATTGTTGCTGGCGCAGATGCTATTATGGCCGGATCTATGTTCGCCGGTACAGAGGAATCACCAGGAGACACACTCATATATGAAGGTAGAAAAGTGAAATCATACCGTGGTATGGGTTCTATCGAAGCCATGAAAAAAGGCTCTAAAGACCGGTATTTCCAGGACGCAGAGGAAGAGATCGCCAAGCTTGTGCCTGAAGGCATCGTAGGAAATGTGCCTTTCAAAGGCGCTCTTTCTGAAGTGATCTATCAGTTTATTGGCGGTCTGAGGGCCGGAATGGGATATTGCGGAGCCAGAACGATCGAAGAACTTAAAACTGCAGAATTTACCCGGATCACTCATTCAGGCATTCGTGAAAGCCACCCCCATGACATAAGGATCACCAAAGAAGCGCCTAACTATAGCCGATAAGCTATTATTCGGGACTGACAATCAGCTTATAACCGCTGAACGTCGATTCTCCACCTTTTAGAATCAGCAGGTACATCCCTTCTGAAACCTTTTCTAAATCCATTGCAATTTCCGCCCGGCCATTTACAGGTTCGGATAAAATCACTTTTCCGGTAAGATCCGTGATTTCGATTGTGTTCCAATCCTGCATATTTCCTTTGATCACACAGGTGATGGTCCGGGTTGCCGGGTTAGGAAAAACATCAATAACGGAAGAGGCATTCGATTCTTTAATACCGACACCCCAGTTTACCTGGATGGTTTCAGTTTTACTGTCTTCTGAACATGCGTTTTTAAAATGGAATTCAACTGCATAAACACCGGCCAACTGATATTCGTGGACAGGATCGAACTGTGTCGATGAATCGCCATCACCAAAACGCCAGACGAAATCTCCCTCGCCGGTGCTTAAGTTCGTGAATGTCACAGTTCGCCCGGTAGCCAGATATGTGAAATCGGCGGCAGTAGTCAGTAACACTCTCACATCTGCAACGCGAGGGGCGCTTACTCCGCACGAGTTTGATGCCACAACCTCTATCGTATGAATTCCAGAGTTGGTCCACCTGACGGATACAGTAGTATCTCCATTGCTGCCTTCAATTGTTCCGCCGCCGCCGGGAACTGTCCACTGGTAAGAGGTTGCCCGCTCCACTGTATTTATCGTGTAAGAAATAATTCCCGAACAGATCAGCGTGTCGAATAAAAACACTTCAGGCATATCAGGAGCTGGCTGTTGAACCACAATCTCCACCACAGCCGTATCTGCCCCAAAGTCATTTGTTACAATCAATGTCGCTTTGACCGTTCCTGGTTGTGAATAGGTCACTTTATAAGGACCTGCCCCATTGCTTGAGGCCAGATCGGCCCCCGGGCCAAAATCCCAGATATAATTGTTTACCACTCCTTCGGACATTTCTGAAAAAGTAACCGTATCCCCTGGACAGACAGTTGTTTTATTGGCGGACAAAGCTGCTTTAGGTCTGGTTATATTGCAATCCTCTGCCTTGATTGGCACCAACGGACCAGGTCCGCATGGGTTCTTTGCTTTACTTTTATCCCGGATATATTCACCGCAAGCGATATCGTCAGTGTGCAGATCTGATTTACGCTCTCCGATCGAGATCGAATAGTGCATCATTTTTTGTGAATTGATCACATGGCCCATTTGATGACCGTGCCCTAACTCATGGGATGCGACAGATTGAAAATCGTATTGGGAGGTCTGTGGTTTATCTTCTCCAAAATACCAGTTCCTGTCCTTGTCAAACTCAATGTCAAGTTCTTCCGCGTGCCAGTGAACCACCGGTCCTGCGCTGAAGCAACCGCCAAAACGACTCCAGCATACCCCCAGGCGATTATCACTAAATGTGGTCCATCTGACAATATTCACGTTATCATCTGCAGTCACATCCAACGATGTATCATCACCGAGATCCCAATTGACCAGGGTATTGCATCTCCATGTTTCCATTGATCTTAAAAATGCATTGACTGCATTAAAATTGCTTCTGAAAGTGCTGTTAAACTGCCAAGAATACCCTCCTTTTCCGTTCAGGTTGATCAGATCTATCTGATGGTATGAAGTATCCAGCCCAAGATCTGCTCTTCCATAGAGCACATTCTGATGGGCATAAAGAACAGTAATAATTGATGAAGACGTCCCCGATTCGTTTGCGGCATTGACCACCTTTACCTTTCCGGTTCCTGATTTGGATGGTACGATGACCTCAATCTTAGAATTTGACCATGAAACATAGTTTGCATCCAGTAATTCATCATAAAAGCGGCCGTCTCCATAGTCAGGATCTGTAAACATAACACGGCCATTGCTCCCACGTGAAAAACTGAAGTTTGAACCATAGATCGTTAATTTAGAACCTGTTCCCGCAGTTATTGTATCCCTGCTGAATGAGTCAATAATGGGTGCTGACAACGATTTGATCGGAAAATATTCCCTTTCGTTATCGCTGACGACCTGGTACTTCTTTCCCGTAAAAGATTCGATCTTCGGAAATAACAGAGACTCTATTCCCTGGTACGAATAGAAATATCCATAGGCGATATTTTCCTCCAGATCGTAGCGCAGAAAAGACTGCAAACTTGCCGAAGGCTGGTAATCGTCATTTTCATTGCTTTTGATATTGTCCGGCAGCTCTATCGTACATTTTCTTAATAGAAATATCCCCATTTCTCCTTTTTTCACCTGAAGTGAAGGATCCGACCGGTGCATTTTCATGCCGACAGTTCCACCTTCAGTGATCAATTCGATCCTCTTCTCAGAAAGCGTTCCATTAAATAATTTATGGACCAAAATGGTATTGGAAGTATATATGTTCTGATGACCGGCATCCCAGAAAGATTGTTTTTCTAATACTGTCCCTTCTATAATAAGGTCAGAAATTGAAATTGTTTTCTGTAAAGAGAAAGGCTGGATCACGCATTGTGCGGACAGCGCTGCACTTGAAATCACAAAACTTGCGAGTAGTATAATTTTCTTCATTGTATGCTAAATAGAGCCAAAAATAGATAATTTATATACGCATTAAGGTAACTTTGTCCACGTATATGACTAAACCTTTTCATCGTACAATAGGAATTGTAGGAGGTGGTCAATTAGGCAAAATGCTGATTGAGGCCGCGCACGGCTGGAATGTCCCTTTTGCAGTACTTGACCCGGCTGCAGATGCGCCTGCATCGTTCTATACTGAAAAATTTATCCAGGGATCTCTTACAGATAAAAAGAAGATCCTTGAACTGGCCGAAATATCAGACATACTGACCTTTGAGATCGAACATATTGACGTTCAAACACTCATTGAGTTAAAGAACAACGGCAAAAAAGTAATCCCTGACCCGGACATATTGAAGATCATCCAGGACAAAGGTTTACAGAAAATGCATTACATTGACAATGAACTACCTACGTCCAAATTTCTACTTGCGGAAAATGCCCGTAATGCCATAGATTTACTTTCGGATTTCACAGGTGAAAAGATCGTGGTAAAATCACGTAAAGGCGGTTACGACGGAAAAGGAGTGGCTATCTGCAACAGGAAGGATCTGATTTCAGGCTCAGAAGCCTTCCCGTTTGATGAACCATGTGTTTTAGAAGAATTCATCAAAGAGGCAATAGAATTATCGGTGATTGTAGCCAGGGATCATCATGGAAACGTGATGACCTTTCCGGTAGCAGAAATGGTCTTTGATCCTGCTATCAACCTCGTGGATTACCTGTTTGCTCCTGCCAAGGTCAATGATAAGGCAGCCAATGAGGCGATACGTATTTCGATGGAAGCCATATCGGCGATGGATGGTGTTGGTTTGTTTGCCGTAGAACTGTTTCTGGACGGCAACGATGAACTGTACATTAATGAAATAGCACCCAGGCCGCATAACTCTGGGCACCATACCATTGAGGCTGCATATTGTTCACAATACGAGCAATTGTTAAGAATTCTCATGGGACTGCCATTGGGGTCAGGAAAATTAATAACACCGGCGGTAATGGTCAATATTATTGGACCTGATGATGTCAATGGGACTTATGACCTTGAAGGCATTGAGGCCTTCCTTAATGAAGAAGGCGCCTATTTGCACATGTACAACAAGAGCCAAACCAAGCCCGGCAGAAAAATGGGACATTTTACCGTGATAGGAAAAACAGTGGATGATGCTATCGAAAAGGCCCAGAAACTCCGAAAAGTCATCAGGATCGTACCATCTACCTGAAATAATATTACTTTCTAACAAATTATTGCTATGCCAAGAGTTGGAATAATCATGGGATCAGATTCAGATCTTCCTGTAATGAAGGAAGCAGCTGACGTCCTGGACGAACTCGGTGTTGATTACGAGATCACCATTGTATCTGCCCACAGGACCCCTGAAAGAATGTATGAATATGCTGAAAAAGCAGCTGAAAGAGGTCTCTCTGTGATCATTGCAGGAGCCGGCGGTGCAGCACATTTACCGGGAATGGTTGCTTCACTTACTCATCTGCCCGTTATTGGTGTTCCTATAAAATCAAAGACCATGAACGGAATAGATTCCCTGTATTCAATTGTTCAAATGCCTCCGGGTGTTCCCGTTGCAACAGTTGCGATCAATGGCTCAAGAAATGCTGGAATTCTAGCAGCTCAGATCGTTGGAAATCAAGACAATACAATTGCAGAAAATGTTATTCGTTTTAAAAATAATATGCGCGATAGTGTAGAGAAAAAGGCCTCTGCTCTTGAATCAAAAGGGCATCAGTCATATCTTGAAGACTACGAAAAATGATCATTGTCGGCGACAAACTCGTCTCAGAAGACATCATTGAAAAAAAATTCTTATGCAACCTGGAAGCTTGCAAAGGTGCATGTTGTATAGAAGGCGATGCCGGCGCTCCCCTGGCGGCTGAAGAACTTCCCATGATCTCGATGAATGTCGAAAGTATCGCAGATGAACTTCCGGAAGCGAACAAGGAGTTGCTGAATAAATCCGGTTTTTACGAAATAGACGTCGACGGGGAACCTGTGACAACATGTTTACCTGATGGAACCTGTGTATTCGCTTTGCGAGACAAACTCGGGATATTGAAATGTGGAATTGAAGAGGCGCATCGCAAAGGCACATCTTCCTTTTTAAAGCCAGTATCATGTCACCTGTACCCAGTCCGCGTTTCAAATATTGGTGAATATGAGGCCCTTAATTACCACCACTGGGACATATGTTCTCCCGCCTGTGATCTTGGCAATAAGAAAGGTGTGCGGGTGTTTGAATTTGTGGGGCAGGGACTGATAAGAAAATTCGGTAAAGAATGGTACTCAGAGCTTTTAGCTGTTGCTGAAGCACATCTTGGGGACGGGGACAAGAATAATCAGCACTAGAACATTTCCAGCACTTTAAACATCGCCTCTGACAGGGCTATTCCTAAAGAATTACGAATATTGCAGCGTGGAAGAGGAAGTAATGTTATTGTATGGCAGTAATCTAGGTGACCGGGAGGCCATAATGAAACAGGCCGCCTGGGAAATTCACCTCGAACTCGGAGAGCCGGTTAAAGTATCATCTATGTACGAAACGGCAGCCTGGGGAATTACGGATCAGGACCCGTTTCTGAATTGTGTGATTACCTACAACACTTCTCTTCGCCCCCTTCGCATCCTTGAACTGATCAAAGAAACTGAAATAAAACTCGGCCGGGTACGGTACCAAAAATGGGGGCCAAGGACCATCGATATCGATATTCTTTTTTACGATAACATAGTGTACGAATCCCCTGAATTGCAAATACCTCATCCTCAATTGCATAAAAGACGTTTCGTGCTGGCACCCCTGAACGAGATAAGGCCTGAGTTCCGACACCCTGTGCTGGATAAAACGATAAGGCAATTGTACAATGAACTGGATGACGATCTGGAGGTGGTAAGATTATGAGCGCTTCTGAACTTCTCCCGGGAATGATTTTCCCTCCGGTTTCCTGGTGGATACACGCTTTAAAACACGAACAATGGGATCTTGCTGAAAAGGAACACTGGGTTAAGCAGACCTACCGAAACAGGTATGAGATCGCCGGCCCTAATGACAGACAAAAACTAAGCATTCCTGTTCACAAACCTCATGGCAGTTCCGGGCAAAAGGTCGGTATCGAAGAAATTGAGATCGCATACGAAGAGGACTGGACGAGGATCCACATCAGGACGTTGGAAAGTGCATACCGCAAATCACCCTACTATGGTCATTACTCCGAATCTGTTGAATCAATCATCAATTCAGGTAGCCGGACGCTCAGTGAAATGATCTTTCAAAGTGTTAAATGGGGAGCAAAAGTTCTTGGGATAGAGGCAAAGATACAACGATCCGGTGCAGCGTGTGATCAAATAGAAATTGCTAAACGAAGAGAGCTTATGCGAGACGTTGCCGATCTATCCTCATATATACAGGTTTTTGACGAACGGCACGGGTTTCTCTCCAATTTGAGCGTTCTTGACCTGGTCTTCAACCTTGGACCTGAAGCATCTATATTAATACAGAGAGAATTTAAGCGTTGTTATTCTGACTCCTTGTAAGCGCCCATTTTGCTGAATTTTTCAATGCGCTGCTCTATGAGCTCCTCTGGTGAATGTTCTTTTAGGTCCTTGATCAACTTTTTGATCTCACCTTTAAGTGTCTTGAACATTGTTTCAGGATCATTATGAGCCCCACCTAAAGGTTCCTTTATGATCTTGTCGACCAGACCATTCTCTTTCATGTCATCAGCGGTAAGTTTAAGTGCTTCCGCTGCTTCTTCTTTATGATCCCAGCTTCTCCAAAGAATGGAAGAGCAAGATTCAGGAGAGATCACCGAATACCAGGTGTATTCAAGCATGATCACACGGTCACCGACACCAATACCCAATGCTCCACCAGAAGCTCCTTCACCGATGACGATACAAATGATCGGCACCTTCAGGACAGCCATTTCCAGCAGATTCCGGGCAATCGCCTCCCCTTGTCCGCGTTCCTCAGCTTCCAGTCCGGGAGAAGCCCCGGGAGTGTCAATAAGGGTAATTACCGGCCGGTTGAATTTTTCAGCCAGTTTCATCAGTCGCAACGCTTTCCGGTAGCCTTCAGGGTTCGCCATACCAAAATTGCGGTATTGTCTTTCCTTTGTATTTCTACCTTTTTGGTGGCCAATGACCATAACAGGTTGGTTGTCGATCATTGCAAACCCACCTACCATTGCTTTGTCGTCTTTGATGTTCCGATCGCCATGTAATTCGATAAAATCGGTGGTCATCCCTTTAATATAATCCAGGGTATAAGGCCGGTCCGGGTGCCTTGAGATCTGCACTTTTTGCCAACCGGTAAGGTCTTTATAGATAGACTTTCTGGTGGATTCGATGGTGGATTCAAGCTGGGCGATCATTTCGCTCATATCGACCTTCCCTTTCTCGTGGGTAGCCTTAGCTTTATCCAGCTGCTCGATCAGTTCTTCAACTGGCTTTTCAAAGTCTAATAACATCATAGACATAATTCTGAATGAATTGGCAAAGGTAAATTAAAAGTGGGGAATGGGAAATGAAGAAAAATTGCCGAAATATTTTGAAGTTAAAAATGAAATGTATGTATATTTGCACACTCGAAATTCGGGTCTGGTAGTTCAGTTGGTTAGA
>DJML01000121.1 GCA_002436505.1 Bacteroidetes bacterium UBA6491
ACGTCACTGAAAATGGTGCCGTTTTATTCAGGTCTTCGTCGGCAATAGAGGTACAGCAAGAGTTTGCCAGGAAATACATTTCATGGAACGCATTCAACGACAGGCAAACCTTCGCATTGAAAATGCTTGAGAAAGAATTGCATAAGGCGAATGAAAAAATATCAAAGATCGAATTTGAATTAAGCCAACGCGAAGGGCATTCGAAATATAAGGTCTATGCCGATCTTATTATGGCCAATCTTTGGCAAATAGAAGATGGGCGATCAGAAATAATACTGAAAGACTTTGAAGGCAAAAAGGAAGTTCTGATTCCATTAAAGAAGGACTTTTCTCCTCAGAAAAACGCGGAAAGATATTACCGGAAATCAAAGAACGAACACCTTGAGATCGACCGTTTAAAAGCAGAACTTCAACATGAGAACAAACGGCGTTCACAGATTGAATATGACCTGGCTCGTACCGGGGATGCCAGGTCTTTAAGGGATCTGCCTGAATTAACGACTATAAAAAGCACATCAACGGAAAAAGATGTTCCTTTTAAAGTGATGGAATATGAAGGATTTGAAATTTGGATCGGGAAAAGTGCTGAATCCAACGAAGTAATTCTTAGAAAAGCTTCTAAGCATGATATCTGGCTTCATGCAAGGGACGTGTCTGGTTCTCATGTTCTGATCCGAAATCGTGAACAGCGATCGATCCCGAGTCATGTCATTGAAACGGCGGCGTCATTTGCTGCAGGCCACTCAAAAAGAAAGTCGGAAGGACTTGTAGCTGTTATTTATACACAGCGCAGGTATGTTCGTAAATTTAAAGGAGCTAGGCCAGGGCAGGTTAAAGTCGACAGGGAAGAAGTGATCCTTGTTCCTCCCAGGCAGAAGGTGGAGTGATCACAAGATCTGGAAGTTATCCATATCCTTTAGAGCTGCTACTTGAGAACGAAACCCTGTGATGGCATCATATTTAAGGGTCTCTATGAGAATTGCTTCGTTGTCAATTTCTTCTTCAATAACCTTTCCGGTAGGTGAAACGATCATTGAGCTGCCGTTATGATAAACCTCATTGCCATCTTCTCCAACACGATTCGAACCGATAACAAAAGCCTGGTTCTCGATCGCCCTGGCTACCAGAAGAGCCCGCCAGTGTAATATTCTTCTTTCAGGCCAGTTGGATACCACTAACAGCATGTCATAATTGCTGTTGTTCCGGCACCATACCGGGAACCGAAGATCATAGCAAACTACTGGTCTGATCTTCCAGCCCTTGCATTCTACCTGCAAAAGTTCTTTTCCTGGGGTATATATTTTCTCTTCACCTGACAACGTAAATAAATGACGTTTGTCGTATTTGTCATACGTTCCGTCCTGACGGTACCATATCAATCGATTATAGAATTTGCCTTCCTCTTCAATGATCAGGCTGCCGGTGATATTGCAGTTATGCATTTTGGCCATTCTTTTCATCCACTGCATGCTAAGTCCTTCCATTTCCTCAGAAAAAGGATCGGCATCCATTGTGAATCCTGTTGTAAACATCTCTGGCAGAACAATAATGTCTACAGGTTCAATGATGTTATTCATTATCCCTTCAAGGTGTTCCCTGTTGGCACCGGGATCTTCCCACTGAAGCATTGGTTGTATGATCGCTACCTTTAGATCTTGCATAATATTTCACAGGCTTTTTCAATTGTCTCGTCTGATTTTGCAAAGCAGAATCTCAAAACCTTGTTATCAGTTTTCATTCTGTAGAATACGGATATCGGTATAGCGGCAATCTTTTTCTCTATCGTTAACCATTTTGCAAAATCGACGTCCCTTTCCTCCGATGCCAGTTCATAACCTAACAACTGGAAATATGTGCCGCTGCATTTAAGAACTTTAAACTTAGAACCTGTCAATAATTTGATGAACAGATCCCTTTTCTTTTGGTAGAAATCATGCAATTCCAAATAATATTTTTCGTTCCTGATCATTTCTGCATAAGCGACCTGTGACGGTGTATGTACGCTAAAGAACATGAACTGGTGTACTTTTCTTAAATGTTTGGTTAGCAATGCAGGAGCAACGATATAGCCTACTTTCCATCCCGTAGTGTGATAAGTCTTTCCAAAGGATGAAACGACCATACTTCTTTCAGCAAGTTCAGGAACGCTTGCAATGCTGCAGTGTTTCATGCCATCGTATATAATGTGTTCATATACTTCATCACTGAGGATAATGATGTCGCTGCCTGAAACTATCTTGGTAAGTTCTTTTATCCCTTCTTCGGTGATAACTGATCCACTGGGGTTGTGCGGACTGTTAATAATGATCATCCTTGTCCTGAAATTGATCACCTTCTTCACCTCTTCCCAGTCAATTTTATAATCGGGGTATCTTAATTCAACATGGATCGCCTTCCCGCCGCTGAGTTGTATTGCAGGTTCGTAGCAATCGTAGGCAGGTTCAAAAATTATTACTTCATCACCTTCTTTGACCACAGAAGTGATAGCAGCATAGATGCCATAAGTTGCTCCGGGGACGACCGTGATCTCTGTATCAGGATTGTATTTGGTGTTGTATAACCTTTCCGTTTTTTCAGCGATCGCTTCCCTTAGAGCCATTAATCCGGGCATAGGTGCGTACTGATTATGGCCGTC
The DNA here is from genome assembly GCA_002436505.1 of Bacteroidetes bacterium UBA6491. GTDB lineage: Bacteria > Bacteroidota > Bacteroidia > NS11-12g > UBA9320 > UBA6491. The sequence goes on from DJML01000121.1 coordinate 2,636, forward strand.
ACGCATCGCTTTATTTACAAGTTCTATCAACTCGGGCGAACAATTGAAATCAGGAAATCCCTGAGACAGATTCAGCGCGCCGTATTTGTTCGCCAAACCGGTCATTACAGAGAAAATACTTTCTCCTGATCCTGGAAGTTTAGAAGTTTGCTCGAAAGGTAAATTCAAGTTTAAGTCTATTGATTACCAACAAATTTAAATTAAAAAACGAATGTTCCTGAATTTCCCTTTAAGGAAGAATTTTAATGCTTCAGCTATTTGTTAAATTGGCTGTAGCTGCGATCAATAAATCGCATCAGATCCTTGCCTGTAAGTGAATTTTGAGCAAGCCTGGCAAGATCTATCGCGTGCTGTACCAGTTCTCCACGTGAGTCATCCTCAGCAGTGTCAATTATGCTTTTGGCGGCCTTGTGGTTACTGTTCAATATCAGTTTTGATTTTTGCTGATCGAACATTGACATTCCACCAAATTGTCGCATCTCTTTGAATCTTCTTTCCCATTCAGGCTGAACAATTCGAGCAAAACTTTCATCCGGACTAAGACTTGCCAGCTCAATTTCATAATTCTGCCCTTCAAGATATGTTTCAAACGTACTTTTTAACTTGGTAGAATCTTCTTCACTAAGCACGGATTCTATCTGTTCTTCCTTGTCAATTAGTTTGTCGATCTGGTCAGAGTCAACACGTTTAAACGAGACTTTATCGAGTTTTGTCTCGAGATGCTGCACGAAATGATTATCGATCACATCACCCATTTTAACCACACTGTATCCTTTTCGCAGAGCGGATTCAACATACATGTGCTGTTTGTCAGGGTCGGAGGTGTACAACGCAATGATCTGATCATCTTTGTCCTTTTGATTTCCTCCTATGGCCTTTACGTAATCATCCACAAGTGTGAGGTTGCCATCAGTATCTTCCAGCATGCAGAATTTTAAAGCCCTTTCGTGAAACTTTTCATCACTTATCATTCCGTATTTAACGAATATGCTGATGTTACCCCATTTAGATTCAAACCCGTTTCTGTCGTTCTTAAATATCTCTGCTAATTTGTCTGATACTTTCTTGCTTATATGGCCTGTGATCTTCTTTACGTTGGCATCGGCCTGTAAAGAACTTCTGGAGACGTTAAGCGGAATGTCAGGAGAATCGATCACGCCATGAAGGAGCATCAGGTAATCCGGTACAATATCCTTTACATCATCGGTAACATATACCT
>DJML01000092.1 GCA_002436505.1 Bacteroidetes bacterium UBA6491
AAATGATGTCCAGTTAAGATCCTTATCGATCAGGATAACCTCACCTTCTTTATAGTCTTTCAACACTGATTATTTTACATTAATAGAATGTACAAAACTGCAAAGTTCCTGAATCAGAAGCCGTAACCCAAATGAAGTCCTAAGCTCATGTGGTAATCTTCAGGGTCGTATGCTATTTCTGCCACGGGACCGAGATGAAAGTTGCCCAGTTCAAACTCATATGAAGATTCGATGTGCAGCGCAAATTTTCCTGAACTCTCATTGCTTTCAAATGTCAATCCCGGCGATGCTATAAGGGTTAGTTGCTCTAAAGGACGGTAACTTCCCACAATACTTATTGTATTGTGTTTGTGCTCGTCAAAGATCCTTTCATATCCCAGGCCCAGTCCAAACGGCGTTTCAGATACACTTCTTATGTAATGCAGGTGAAGCCCGTACGTAAATACTTTTTCGTTCACAAAATATACGGGCGAATTGGCCATGCCAATCTCATTTTTATGATCATGGTGATGTCCAGGTTCCTCTGATGTCTGCTGTGCAGTAACATTCAGGCTTTGAACCAGGATGAAAGCAATTAAAATTATTTGAATTCTCATACCTCTGTGATCCTGTTCCACACCCATCATGGCTGTACATTAACAGGAGGCGGCAAATCTAATGATTAAAATGCTGATACAGTTGGTATAAGAGGAACGGTTTCTTTTAAATATAGCGTAAATACCAGGCTGAAATTACTCATTAATAGAAGAACTACGTATGTTTAAAACATTTATTATAAGCAGTTTACCCCACAACACATTAAATAGTCGTAATATTTATTTAAATTCATGCAACCTTTATTGATTTTCACAGACTAATGACCAAAAGGCGTGATTTGAACGATGAGAAGGTGCTCATTAAAGGATGTATTGCCGGCAAAGTGGATGCTCAGCGTGAACTTTTCCGGATATATTCCCCCAAACTACTGGGGATATGTGCCCGATATTGCGCCAACTTAGAGGATGCACGTGATGCTTTGCATGATGGTTTCGTGAAAATTTTGACACAAATAGAGAAATTTAACCATAAAAGTAAGCTGGAAACCTGGATGACCAGGATCATGATCAATACGGCTATTGATAAATTCAAGGCCGAGATCAGGTTCAATCTGTACGATGATCATGACAAAGTGATCAGCATGGGCGATGAAGAGATCGAATCCGATGGCTGGTTACTGGAAGATCATTCTCCATCCATGCAAGAACTTTTAGACTGTATCAGGGATCTCCCCGACGGATACAGAATGGTGTTCAATCTTTATGCCATTGAAGGTTACAGCCACAACGAAATTTCACAAAAGCTGAATATCAGCACAGGAACATCAAAAAGTCAGCTTGCCAGGGCAAGAAGGATGTTGATGGATATGATTACTAAAAAAGGGTTGATTGAAGGGCGATAAAAAACATATAGACGATTTGTTCAAGGACGGATTGAAAGATCTTGAACTGAATGATACCGGTAACGTTTGGGACCGTGTTGAAATGTCTGTGCACAATAAAAAAAGAAAACGACGTTTTGGATTCTGGTTCTGGTCAATTGCGGGAACAGTGGTCGGCACATTTCTTATTTTACTGGCATACTGGCCGGCAGATACTGCTGATGTTACCCCCGAAACAGCAAAGAAATCCGTTCAAATCACCATTTCAGATCAGGAGGCTTCGCCAAATAACAGTTATTCAGATAACACTCAACAGACTATACCGGAATCAGGAAATTATGTATCTGAATTTAGCGTAATCATGGATGAATCAGAGTTAATTCCTGATTTGGCAACCGATCCGAAGCAAACATGGCACGAAAATGGGACGGATGAGAAGGGATCTGAGGGTCCTGGTCAGAACAAACCAATCGAACAATTTGGTTTGAATGATACGATTGAAAAAACAGTTGAACCGGATCTGTCAGAAAACTCAATTGCAAAGGTTGACAGCACCACAGAAACAATTGATTCTGGTGAAATGACGAAGAATGTGCCTGACATTCAATCAGTTGATTCTGCAATTGACACCGAGATCCCAGGAAAGTTCTCTGTATTCAGCATCGGTCTGTCTGGAGGAATTGTTCGACCAAACCAGCATCTGGAAAATATGTCCGGCTTTGAGGCATACAGCAGTTTAAAATCCGGCAATGAAATTCCGGCCAATGGATTTGCCGTAGGTTTAAGAATAGGTGCATCGATTCCTCAAAAAAGGGAATTGTCACGAATTTCGGTTCAAACCGGTCTTACTGTCATAGACGTCCGATTTAATACCCCTTCGATCAACTATGTGATACGTGATTCGTTCCCGTTCCTTAATCCGCAGGGCGACACCATAGCCATGATACCAAAGGCACCGGTAGATTCGATGATAAGAGATCAGAGCAGACTTCAATACAGAAGTGTAGCTGTCCCCATTAATATAGGTTATGTCATTGGCATATCGGACAGGCTTGAACTGGAAGCTATGGTCGGAACCCATCTGAACATAATCACAGATATAAAGGGCCGTACCATCGATTCCAGGATGGAACTTAAAGAAGGCAAAGCACTTAATTACAGAAAATACAACATTGGTTTCAACTCCTCGTTAGGAGTGAATTATGCCGCTGGCAACAAACTGAAGATCAACGTTTCCCTTAACTACGCTCAGTTTGCCCCGAATTTGTACAAAGATGATGCATCTGGAAATGCAAGGATCAGTACCTATGGTTTTACAACAGGAGTTTACTATGAAATTAGACGTTAAAAAAATATTGCTCGGCTTTTCTATAATATTAACCAGCCACTTCTCTTCAGCAGACGTGTGGAAGCCTATGAATTCCGGACTAGCGGCAATACCGATAATTTCAGCACCCGGAAATGGGTACATTGCTGTGATCACAGGAGGCAAAATGAATGATTTTGGCAAGGAATACAGCCTCCATATCTGGAACGGTTTCAGTTGGGGCTCGCCTGTGTCCTTCCATACCGACTCAATGTCTCAGTTAAAAGCAATGATGCCTTATAACGGTTCGATCTATATCGCAGGTACAATTGATGCCGTTAAAGGGTTAGAACACGTAGATAATATCTTTCGGTTCAATCTGAAGGAGAGAAAATTCCAGTCAATAACTACCAACACAGCGATACACAACATTAAAGAGATCAATTCCCTTGAGGTGTATGACAATAAACTCGTCATTGCCGGTGCATTTACCAAAATACAGAACGTCCAGTCAAACAACCTGATCTTTTTTAACGGATCTGCATGGCTACACCCCGGAACAGGGTTTGGTACCGGTCTGGATGGAACGGTAACAAGAATGACGGTGGCCAATGACACCCTATTCATTGGTGGTCTATTTAAAAACGCAGATCAGATGTTTACCCAGTATTATGCAGGCTTCTATGGTGGCAAATGGGTGAGATTTGAAAACACTGTTTTTCCGACCAGCAATATGGTATATCACGATAACTCACTGGTAACTACAGTAAAGGACGGAGGATCATTCCGGTTCCATAAAGTGTTTCACGGCAAGATCCTTCCGCTGAACAATGGAATTACAGCTATATATGCCGTAAAACAACTGGCTGTGTTTGGTAAAGATATATGGGCTGCAGGGCTTTTCGAACTTGACGGATCTGATGAGCTGATCTATCTGATCAGGTACAGCGAGGGAAAATGGGTTTCGGCACCTGGATCAGCATACATGACGAATATAAATAACCTTGTAGTCTCAAGGGAAAAACTATATGCCGGTGGGCGGATCTTCGAACCGAGTTTAGGACTGAAGAACATGGCTGAATTTGCACCCGGGCTTGCTGCTATCCAGGGAAGGGTTTTCTATGACAAAAATGAAAACTGTCACTTTGATAACAGAGACGAATTCCTCGGCCAGCATCTTGTTGTGATCAGGCCAGGCAACATTTATGCAAAACCGAATATTTTTGGACAGTACCGTGTATTCCTTCCTCCGGGGAAATATGAAATTAACGCCGTCGAAAAGAAATACTGGACCTACAGCAGTTGTCAACCTTCCTATACCTTGGAAATAGGCTCAGGTACTGTTCATGATTCAATCGACTTTGCCATGGTGTACCAGGACATAATTGAAGACGTAAATGTGGATATCACCGCCTTAGGCGGTTGGAAGGCAAGGAACGGGCAAAGGAACTTTTACGCACTTAAATATGGAAATGTAGGGTCAGAAAACGTTCACAACGGCAGGCTGGAACTAAAATTCGATCCTTCGCTGGGAGCGGGATTTCAGGCTTTCCCGGCTCCGGATTCAATTTACACTGATCATGCTGTATGGCTTTACAATAACCTGTTGGCCGGCGAGACCCGAAAATTATCCTTTAGTGTGGAAATTCCGGAAGCTTTCCCAAACCAGGAGGTGAGTTATAATGCTATTCTTTCACCAACAGAGAATGAAGTGTTTACTGAAGACAACGAGGCCAACCTGTCTCAAGTAATTACTGATTCGTCCTTTGAGAACTCAAAACAGATATTTCCTTCACCTGAGAATGGGCAGTCTTATGCTGTTATTTCCACCAATGAACAGGAAATTGCATTCAATATCAACTTTGCCAACTACTCCTACGATACGGTTCGCACGCTTTATGTGATCGACACACTTGACACTGACCTTGATATTCAGTTCATTCAGGAAACAGGGGCCAGTCACAATTACTCAACAAAGGTCATAAATGGACCTTCTGGTTCGAATACGGCCATTGTTATCTGGACCTTTGATGGCATTGACCTTAACCCAAACCCACTAAGGATCAGCGACATGAACAACTACAGTGGTTACATCGGATTCAAGTTCAGGTTCAATGCTCCTCTTCCGAAAGGAATGATCATAACCAACAGGGCCAGGATCATTCTCGATTACGAATATGAAGAAATGACCAATCAGGTGGAAGGCAGGGTTCAGGAAGTCGTTAGTGTTGAACCACTTGTAACGACAGGAATGGTTATGGTTTTCCCAAATCCGGTCACCGATGGAAAACTTACGATAACAACAGAAAATGAGATTAAGACATCAGATATCGATATTTCATTTACTGACATGCTCGGCAGAAAATGGCTCCCCCGCCAGCTAAACACTGAACCCTTAAAACTTGAGGCAGAGGTCTCCCATTTGCCACAGGGTACCTACATTCTTAACCTCGAGGACAAAAGCGGCTTTGCAATTAGAAAACGTATTTGCATCATACAGTAGCAAAGATTAAGCTATCTTTGAAAAATTACTGTTTTGAGCACTGAAAGGCAAACATCGGACCGTAAGTCAGATCATATTGATCTTGCATTTGCATCCCAGGTAAGTTCAAAGGACAACCGGTTTTACTATGAACCGGCACTATCCGGACATCCCGTTACAAAACCGAAGAAGATAATTTTCGGGAATAAGGCCCTAAAAAATCCGATATGGATATCTTCCATGACCGGCGGAACCGAAAAAGCAGGGGAAATAAATCGAATCCTGGCAGAAACCTGCAAGACCTTTGGATTAGGTATGGGATTGGGTTCATGCAGGATGATCCTGGACAGCGACGAGTACCTTAAAGACTTTAATATCAGGGCTTTCATAGGAAATGAACAGCCGCTTTTCGCAAATCTTGGTATCGCCCAGATAGAAGATCTTATACATAAAGGAAGTCTTCATAAGGTAAAAGAGTTACTTAACAAAACAGAGAGTGACGGACTTATCATCCATATCAATCCGCTACAGGAATGGCTGCAACCGGAGGGAGACCGGTATTTTACCTCACCTGTTGAATCAATAAAGAGGATCTTAGACAAACTTGACGCACCCTTAATTGTTAAGGAAGTTGGACAGGGATTTGGGCCCGCTAGTTTGAGAGCCCTTTTGTCCTTGCCGTTACAAGCCCTGGAATTTGGGGCATTCGGAGGAACAAATTTCTCCAAAATTGAAATTAACAGAAGAGAAAAGGATAGAAATAATGGCGAAGAACTGATCCATATCGGTCATGATGCCTATGAAATGGTAAATTTCGTAAATGAGATCATAGATAGCGGTCATGAGGTAAACACGGAAATGATCATTGTCTCAGGAGGAATAAAAGACTACCTTGACGGGTATTATTTTACGGAAAAGCTTAAGATGCCGGCCATATATGCCCAGGCATCGGCCATGTTGAAATATGCATTACAAGGTCAGGAGGCGATAAACGCTTACGTTGAGGAGCAGATCCGTGGACTTGAACTTGCGGAAGCCTTTCTAAGTATTAAGTAAAAGGAATAAAGATTTGACACAAACGAACAAAATAGCAGGGTTCTCAAAATTAAGCAAGCAGGCTAAGGTTGAGTGGCTGATTGAGAATTATTCTGACAACCCGGAAGCATCACTGGAACTTTTAAAAAGTTACCTCCATCCAAATGAAAAAATGCAGAAATTACATGATGAGTTCATTGAGAACACCATCACAAATTACTTCATGCCGTTTGGAATTGCTCCTAATTTTAAACTGAACGGCAAAGTATACTGTCTGCCTATGGCCATTGAAGAAAGTTCAGTGGTCGCTGCAATGGCAAAGTCTGCAAATTTTTGGTTCGATAAAGGAGGTTTTGTGGCCAATGTGGTATCGGTCAAGAAGATAGGCCATGTTCACTTTGTTTGGCGAGGCGAAAATAAGAGAGAGCTTCAGCAGTACTTCGAATCAATCAAAGATCTGTTTTATGAAAGAACAGAATCGGTCACAAGAAATATGAGGGCAAGAGGTGGAGGGATCTTAAATGTTGAGCTTGTAGACCGCACCGACCTGGAACCAAATTACTACCAGATCAAAGGTACGTTTGACACCCGCGATTCAATGGGTGCCAACTTCATCAACACCATCCTGGAAGAATGGGCACAGGTTCTTACCGACAATGTTCATGAAAGCGAAGTACTGAACGATAAGCACATAGAAATCATTATGTGCATACTATCCAATTATACGCCAGAGTGTCTAGTGCATACTGAAGTATCTTGTCCTGTAAGCGAACTAAATCCGGGTGAGAACATATCAGCTGAAGAATTCTGTGATAAATTCATACGTGCCATACATGTGGCTAAAATTGAACCTTACCGTGCCGTTACGCATAACAAAGGAATAATGAATGGTGTTGATGCACTGGTGTTGGCCACCGGAAATGATTTCAGAGCGGTTGAGGCATGTGCGCATGCTTACGCAGCAAGGAACGGAAGTTATTCGAGCTTGTCCGACGCAGAAGTAAAAGACGGAATTTTCAGGTTCTGGATTGATATGCCAATGTCGCTTGGAACAGTTGGCGGAATTACTTCACTTCATCCCATGGTTCGGTTCTCACATGAGATACTGGGGCATCCTGATGCACAACAGTTGATGATGATCATTGCATCGGCAGGACTGGCACAGAATTTCTCTGCACTTAGATCACTTACAACAACAGGAATACAAAAAGGACACATGAAAATGCATTTGCTCAATATGTTGAATCAATTTGAAGCAACAGACAATGAGAAAATGCAGATCGTTGAATACTTTAAGGACAAAGTACCCTCTTTCCAAAACACCCTTGAGATATTTTGCAAGATAAGGGGTATTAAGCCGGAAGAGGTCAGAACTGCCTCTTCAGGAAACTGATTTAAGGCATCAGTTGCTACTTTGACACCTAGAATCTTTAGCCTTTGAGGGAACTGAACAGGTCATTAAGGATCTTATCAGCCTGTTCCCTAACTTCATTTGCAACTTTATCCGCTTCTGAGCGTAACTGCTCTGCGACCTCCTTATTCCCCAGATCCTTAATGTTGATTAGCACGTTCATATAAGCCCCCTCAACGCACGTTTTTACGCATAGGATACCGACCCCGGCATCCGTTATACTGTTGGGGTTGCCTTTGCTTATCATTTCTGCCAGGGGATTCATCGCCTTTTGTGCTGTTCTCATCACTTCCAGAGGTACCCGCGCAGCGTACTGACTTGCATTTTCGATGGCCTCACTGCGAATTTGTTTTTCTTCAGGTGTATCCTTTGGTAAACGAATAGCTTCAATTATTGCATTGAACGAACGCGTATCCTCATCCACGTAATACAACAATTTGTCTTTGATCTCCTGTGCGATGGCAGCCTGTTGAGAGAATTCTTCTAGCTTACTCTCCCATCCCCTTTTGTTCGCTGACAAATTGGCCACCATTGAAGACAACGAAGCTCCCAGAGCACCGACATAAGCAGAGATAGACCCACCACCGGGAGCCATGCTTTCCCTAGAGGTTTCATTCGCCAGGTCTTTTGCAGATAAACCGATCAGGTGCTCGTCAGAAGGTTTCTTCATCCGGTATTCTATGATCTTCTTGTTCGGGTCAAATGGGCCCAGTTCATCTAACCCAAGGCTCTTTATAGCAATTTCAATGATCTCACTCTCGGGCACTCCGATCGACCTTCCCTGTTTCTTTAAATAATGTATACCTGCATCGCGTAAGGCTTTCAACGGCAGCAACCCGACAAGTTCACTGCCTGTAACCCGAACACCTCGTGAGTCAGCACTTTCAACCACCGCGTCAAAGAATTCATGGATTGAGGTCACTTTGTAATTGGTGAGATTTGCTGAGATCTGCGCGATGCCATATTCTTCAATAAACCATCCGACTGCCTTAACCGATTTACATTTTCCCGGTATACGCACTGATTCACCGTTTTCGTCGGTTGCAATCGCTCCGGTGTATGGATCACCGATCCTTTTCACCCTGCCCGCTTCACGGACGTCAAAAGCAATACGATTGGCGATACGGGCAGATTTTGAATTCAGATTAATGTTGTATGCGATCAGGAAATCTCTAGCACCGATCACAGTAGCTCCTTTCTTTGCATTCATCTCAGCAGGTCCGAAATCCGGCGCCCACTCCGGTTGCTTGATCTTCTCAAAAAATCCTTCGTATTCTCCTGAACGGATAACTGAAAGGTCGTTTCTTGACCGGTTTGATTGTGCTGCCCCGTAGAGATAAACAGGAATATCTGTTTCCTGTCCTATTCTTTTTGCCAGTTTAATGGCGTATTCAGCGGTTTCTTCCAAAGAAATACCGGAAACAGGAATGAATGGACAAACGTCTGTGGCTCCCATACGGGCGTGTTCACCCTTATGGTTTCTCATGTCAATAAGATCACCGGCTGTGACTATGGCCTGAAATGCAGCTTCCACAACGGCATCCGGGCTTCCAACAAAAGTTACAACGGTACGGTTGGTTGCTTTCCCAGGGTCCACATCCAGGAGTTCCACGCCATCTATAGCTGAAATGCTTGCTGCGATCTTATCGATCACTGCCATATCCCTGCCCTCACTGAAATTCGGCACACATTCTATGATCTGATTATTCGCCATCTGTTCTGTTTTTTTGGCAAAAATAACAGAACCTTACTCACCTTGAGCACTGCAGAAAAGAAAACATCAATACTCCCAAAAATCCTCTTCCCGCTTAAACAGTTCATCTTCTACCCTTTCTCCCTGAAAAAGCTGTTCCATTGGTGCATCTCGGTAATCGTCGAGGTATTTGAAATCAAGTCCAAAAACATTTGTTTCACCTACGACGTAACTTGAAAACAGGCGAAAATCAAACCACTGTTCATAACTAAGAGGTTTGGTATCATTTTGCGGATTATATACCCTGTGTTTGGCCAGGATAGGGTCAAGATCCTTCATCATAACCCAGTACAAAGGAACCTCACCAAGGTCTACGCCAGAGCTCACCTTGTTGTATAATGGCGCTATTGCAATTATGTGGGGTTTGAAATCGCTGTATTTCTTATCAAAAATCCAGTCCTCAAGGATTCTGAATTTTTTTACATTTTCAGGTTCCAGCGGAATATAGAATGCGGTATCCTTAATGTTCCCTTCATCAAAATCTCCACTACCATCATCCACAAAAATATCCATTTGCAATTCATAGCCTCCCAACCGATAGACGCTGTCTTCGTGGATCCTGCTCCCCAGATACAAAGAGTCCGAACTATAGACGGGAATGCCATTTTCACGATCCGGTCCCTGCAAAGCTGCTTCATGTATTATATCAAACAACCTGCTTTGCGGCCAGTTGACAACCATGTTCTGTTTCTGCCTTGTATCAATCACGCGATGAACACGTTTATAGTAAGGCACGTTCACTTCTTCCACGTCGCGGTCACCGACAGGAGTTCTAAAGGTATCCAGCGGGTTAATCAGGCCTGGGGAAACCTGTGCATTTGTAAGGGTGATCAGAAAGCTGGCTAAAATCGTCAGAATTGTGTTTTTCGATGTCATAGCCAAAAAGATTATAGTTGTAGGAAGAACGGTTGCGGCTGGAAATTATTGTAATAGAGCATTCAATCTCTACTGAATATCAACATTATAGATTCAAATAAAAAAAAAGGCCGCCTGAAACAGGCGGCCTTATGATATTAAATATATTCTTTTATTAGTATTCCCAGAGGTCGTGTTCGAAGATGAATAAATTATTCTTCAATTCTTCAGAACGTAAGAGCAATTCAAGACCATCGTCTTCCAATTCAGGGTAATCCTTAAGGTCCCAGTCATTGTAATTCGATTCTTTGATAATATAGCTTGAGAACATTCTCATCTCAAACCAATCATCAAAAGACAATCTTGCTGCATCATTATAAGGGTTAAACACCTCCTGATTCACAAGAATCGGTCTTAGATCCTCCATTTTCACCCAGAATAAAGGCTGTTCACCCAGGTCAACACCACTGGAAGTCATGTTGAACATAGGAGCTATAGCAATAATCCTGGCCCGGAAATCTGAATATTTATAGTCAAAGATCCAATCTTCCATAATACGATACTTCTTGATCGCTTCCGGTTCAAAAGGAATCGGAATCACAGTATCGATAAGATCCCACTCATCGTCGGGATTGTCAGGATTTTGAACTTGCGTTACAAACTCAGAACCACCTCTTACCTTAACCTGGTCTTCGGTATAATAATTACCACGGTCAAGAGAATCGCTAGTATAGGCTCGTACACCACCTTCCTGATCCGGACCTTTCAGAGCTGCCTCATGAATGATCCTGTAAAAAGGGTTTCGTGGCCAATGCATCACCAAGTTTTGCTTTTCACGAGCATCAATAATACGATGAATACGCTTTGCATATTTCACAGAAGCTTCACCGGTATAGCGATGTTCTATCACTTTACGATCCTTAGCGGCTTTTTTCTCGTAGTTCCATTCTTCGAAGTGACTTTGGGCAAATGCCGCATTCGCTCCGAACAGAAGGACCAAACCAAGTATGAACTTATTTCTCAGCATAAACAGTTTCTCTGTATAACGCAAATTTACAAAATTTTATTACAACTTATTGTAACTCAATCATAATAGGGCTAAGTGCACGTTCTCCACCAGGACCTGTTGCCCTGATCTGATCGACAATTATTCTATCACCTGCCTTACCTGCCCTTATCGTACCCTGTATAGAAGGTGGGATAGCATTGCCTGTCATTCGCATGGCTTTTGCATCACCTCTACGTGGTTGATAAATGAACTGGTAACGGGTCACATTAAATTTAACACTTTCAAATGCGAAAGCCTCTCCCATTGAAGCATACAACCGAGATTGAATACCAACAACGTTCCTGGGTTTAGGCAATCCGTCGTTAGGAATGCTCCCCCATTTAGCTTCAGGCTTTGGAAGATTCCTTACACGGAATTCCATTTGACCCACAGACTTTTTAGTACCGTCGCTTAACTCGGCAGTAACCGAAACAACAGCCTTACCTGTACTTTTAACTTTAACGACCCATCCGCCGCCGCCTCTTCCGATAGAACCGCTTCCTCCGCTAATACTAGGGAAGATCTTATTTGGCGCTACACCCGGAACGGCAATGGTCATCGGGTTATCCACACCAATATACAGCATGTTCATTTCTGTGGCCGCAATAGATGCACGGGCATTAAAAGCCTGGAAAGTTTGTGTAAATGGATACTCCTTATCCCCTTCTTCAGTTTTCACGGTGATAACACCATCGAAAGTAAAATCACCTTCGCTGGTAGGAGTCAGTTTAAAGACAGCTTTATCGCCTTCTTTCTCTAGCTGACCGCCAGCATTTTTAGTAAGGGTGAAGTCATTTTCTCCTTCCTGGTCGGTAATTGCAGCAAGGAAAATCTCCGCAGAGTATTCCTGACCTACAAGTACAGCAGGTGTCGAAGTTCTTACAACCGGAATAAGATCCTTAATTACGAACGCTGTTTTTTCACCGCCGGCCATTAACTCTGTCACGGCAAGCTGAGTAGCTCTGGCGTCGTTTTGGATCTTTGTCAAAAGTGCCATAACACCACCTGCAGGAGAATGTTCCAGATATTTAGCAGCCCATCCGTTTGAACCGGGATACTTCTTTTTATCTGTCTCACTCATTTCCGCCCTAAGTGCAGAACCTTCATCAAGGTCTTTCACTTTATTCGGGAAATGCTCTTTTGCAAGGTTAACAAGTGCCATTCTGGTATCATTGATCTGGTTTGTCAATTTAATACCCTCAGCACCTTGCTCCTTCACCATAAAGAGGTTGGCGTGTTCTTCCATTTGATCCGGGGCAGTCAATTCCGCCTCGTATGCATTTTTTACACTTTCCAATTCATCTTCGTTACGTCCGTCAGCGCCTGTTTCAATCTCTTTCATCAGGTCTCCGACATAGTTCACGAATTTGTCAGCGATATCTTTTGCCTCAAGGGCATTTTCAAGATAAGGCTTCATATTGGGTTTATTTTCAACTTTTTCTTTCAGAGAAGCCAGGATCAGATCAATCTGAGCTTCTGTATTCTCTTTAGATTTATTAAAACTCACCTCCATGAGGTGGAAGGTCTTCAAAATTTCTCTTGATACGTTCAAGGCCAGAAGTGCCATTAACACGAGATACATCATGTTAATCATTTTCTGCCTGGGTGATAACTTTCCTGATGCCATAATAACTAAATTTTAGTTTTGGTAAATAATCAGGATTAGCTAGATGCGGGTCTCATAGCACTCAACATGCCACCATAAATGTTGTTGAGATTCTTGAGATTTCTGTCGAACTCTGCAAGACTTTGATTCACACCCTGGATTGAACTTGCAGATTCAGCAAATGACTCTGTTGACGTTGTCAAAGAATCCAGTGCTGCAATAGCTCTGCTATAAGAAGAATTCATTCCAGATAATGACTCGTTAGCTTTATATAAATTCTCAGCGTATTCTTTAGTTGCCACAGTAGCACCTGAAAGATCAGCCATCTGTCCAACATTTTCTGTCAGAGATCTAAGACCGGTTCCAAGACCCTGGATCAATTCAGGACCAACTTTTGCTTCGTCCAGCATTTTATCCAGCTGTTGTGAAACACCCAGTCCTTTTTCAGCTTTATCTGAATCAAGACCAGCAAGTTCAGGATAGACCAAAGTCCAATCCAGATCTTCGTGCACCGGTTCGAATGCTGACAGCGCGAAAATAATTGCTTCTGTACCCATACCAACGATCAGCATGAGGTTTGCAAACGGCCAGTGAAGGATCTTGAACAGTGCTCCGATGATCACGACAGAGGCTCCTAATCCATAGGCCATCGCCATGAATTTTTTCCAACTTTTCTTTTCAAAAAAACTTTTACTCATAGTACTACTTTTTACTTTTAGATTAAATCTTTCTTTTTACAATTTCAATATATTCCTTTTGATTAGCTTGGTTTATAATATTTTCCATCACTGAGTTTTTCAACTAAGTCGGATTACAATTTATCCAGTGCAGAACGTCCGATGTATGTTTGAACACAACGGAATCCTACATAAGATCTTGAAGTATCCTGGTACTCATAGCTTCTTGAACCATTCTGGATAAAATAGGCTACATCTTTCCATGAACCACCTCTGATAACTTTACGAGATTGCGTAAGATAATCTTCCGGATCAGGGAATTTATCCTGCGTAGCATCCACTCGATAATCCGGGTTAAGGTCATGTGCAAACTGCATTGTATGTTCGGCATATGCGTTGATGGTCCATTCTGCTACGTTTCCTGCCATATTATACAGCCCGTAGTCATTCGGGAAATAGCGATCTGCCCTCACAGGGTACATTCCGCCGTCATCCATATAATTTCCGCGGTTAGGCTTGAAGTTCGCCATGAAACATCCTTTTGAGTTTCTGGTATACGGGCCGCCCCATGGGTACATGTTATTGTCCCGGTCTCCACGTGCCGCATATTCCCATTCGAATTCTGTAGGCAGTCTCCACTCTTCAGTAAGTGGCTCGCCTTGTCTTTCCCAATGGATCTGCATGATCCTGGTTCTCCAGTCACAAAATGCATTTGCCTGATGCCAGTTCACTCCAACGACAGGATAATCATCATATTTCGGATGATAGAAATATACCCTCGCCATCGGATCATTATAAGAGAATGCAAAGTCCCTGATCCAGCACAATGTATCCGGATAGATCCTTACTTTCTGCTTCTTAATGTGATTTCTTCTGTCAGATTCCCAGTAGTTGTCACTGGCCGCACTTTTAAGATCCACCCACTGGTAGTCATACCATACCTTGCGGATATCGATCTGACGTTTGTGATTGTATCTTTCTTCCGGGCGGTAGTACATGTCCACCAGTTCTTCTTCAAATTCCTTGAAATCAGTAGATGAGTACTCGTCATAATCGATCACCTCATATGATTCGTCCACAGTTTCAATCTCTTTTATAAGAGGCTCTTCACCAACCATAAAACGTGCAATGGAATCAATTACGTAATACACAAACTGACGGTACTCGTTGTTGGTGATCTCCGTATCATCCATCCACATGGCGTGAATTGACACCTGCTTATTAGGAGCTATATAAGAATTGAAAATATCCTGATCACTTTGACCAGAATGATAAGTTCCCGTAGGAATATATACTGTTCCATAAGGTTGAGGATGGAACCAGGGTCTTCTCCCTTCCACTCCCGTTAACTCCCAGTCAGGGCCTATTGAACAGCCCGCAACCGAAATTAACCCAATAAAAACCAGTAACTTAGATAAGTTTCTCATACCCGCTATTTTTAACGAATTTACAATAATAAATAGTAATTTATAAAATTCAAGTTTTATCTTCAAAATCAGTGTAATAACGTAAACCTTAATCCGATATTGTCTTTGTTCTGTTTTTTGTTGACAATAGGGAAAATTCATTAATTAATAAATCCAGTTTTTTTAATTAAAGGTGACGTGTCCCTCTTTTATAAATCGGCGTTGGAGGCTCAATTGACGGAAGTCCGAAACAATATGCCACCATAAATTCGTGCGTACCATCAGAAACAGTCCGTACCGTACTTAAGGTAATATCATAAGAATATCCAACCGTAATATTTTTCCAGACATATCCCAGCAAAACACTTACTGCATCAATGTTGCCCCACTGACGATAGCCGATACCGGCTCTCGCTGTTTCGTTCCATAGGATCGTTGTGTTCAGATCCACCTGAAACTTTGCCCTGTATTTTATAAGAACTGAAGGTTCCAGTTCCAGACTTGGGTTGTTCAACGGGTAGGTACCACCTGCAAGAACATACCAGTGTCTTTCCTGATTGAAAGTTATAATAACATCCTGAGTCGAAGTCAGATCATATGCAGGTGCTGTCAGGTGTGACATAGACAGACCGGCATAAAAATCCTCCACAGGGCCTAATCTTCTTTGCTTATAAAAAGCGCCAAAACCAAGATCAAAATTCACATCATTTGAACCTGTTTTAGGTACTTTAGGGTCATTAGGGTCTCTTGGGTAGAATTTGGGGTCAACAAATCCGAATTGGTAAAAACCCAGTTCCGGTCCAATGGCCAGTCGGCCAAAATTACCCTGTACGGGGATGAACAACGCTGCCTGCAATCGGGCAGTTGTAGATTTCATGAAGCCAAGCTCGTCATCATACACTGAGATTCCTACTGCTCCTAATTTATTTTTGCCTTCGTTGCTTGTGATCTGACCGCTAATATTAAGTGCATAAGTTGTAGGAGCAACGTTTTCCTGTATCTGGGCATCCGGATTCACATTACCGGTTCTCCTGTCAACAGGTGTTTCGTCGTTATAGTTCCTCCACTGGCTGTGCCATACTCCGTTTACACAAATTAGATCATCCCTCTCCCCTACTGAAGCGGGGTTAAAAGACTGTTTCAAAAATTTGAAATGGGTGTAATATGGATCCTGCTGTGCCTTTGATACGCCAGCCATTCCGATGACTGTCAGAATCAGGATATACTTTATGTAAACGTTTTTCATAATGGTCCTGAGTACAAATAAAGAAGATTATACAATATCAACCAACTAATTGACGACCAATGTTGGTAAAAGATTGTAAATAGTTTGCACCAATTGTAAAAATCTGACAAACTCATTATATTCTGACACAAAACCGCAGTAAATTCTTAGTCAACAATTGTGTTCAGCAGCAATTTAGTGTAAGGGCTTACAGGATTTTTAACCATGTCGGGCGTCTCCCCTTCTTCTTCTATTTTTCCATTTTTCAACACAATGATCCTGTTGCAGAGATAAGTGACCACATTCATGTCATGGGCTATAAAAAGGTATGACAGGTCTCTTTCCTTCTGCAAACGCATCAATAGATCGAGGATGTGTGCCTGTACACTCACATCCAGTGCTGACACCGATTCATCACAGACCAGGATATCCGGTTCAACGGATAATGCTCTTGCAATGCAAACCCGCTGGCGTTGTCCTCCGGAAAACTCATGGGGGTACCGATCAAAATACGCAGGATCAAGATCTACACTCTCCAGCAGTTCCATCCCTCGTTTTCGTGCTTCGGTCTTGCTGCTGCAAATGCCGTGAAAAAGCAACGGTTCTGCTATCGCATCGCCGATGGTCTGTTTAGGATTAAGTGATGAATAGGGGTCCTGAAATACCATTTGCACCTTTCTGTAAAATGGCTTTTCTCCTAAACTAAGATCTATGGTACCGCCATCCGGTTCAGTAAGCTTTACAATGATCCTGCCCAAGGTGCTTTTGCCACTTCCTGACTCACCTATCAACCCAAGTGTTTCACCTCTGTTCAAACTAAAAGACACGTTCTGAAGGGCCACATGAGATTTCTCCCCTCTTCCTGAAAATACTTTATGAATATCTGAAGCGTTAAGAACGATCTCACCGATGGGCTTTTTCTCTTCCGTACGGTGGCTATATCGTGGTCTTGAGTTAAGAAGGTGCTTCGTATAAGATTCTTTGGGTGAATTAAAAATTTCTTTTGCATCTCCGTACTCCACCCTAACACCTTTTTCCATTACACAAATACGGTCAGAGATACCTGAAACCAGGTCAAGGTCATGAGAAATAAAGATCAGGCCCATATTTCTAGATTTACACGCCTTTACCAACAGTTCTACTACTGCACTTTGAACCAGTGGATCCAGTGCGGTTGTCGGTTCGTCAGCGATAAGGAGTGCAGGGTCATTTGCAAGCGCCATTGCTATCATAACTCTTTGCCTTTGGCCTCCTGAAATCTGGTGAGGATACGATGTATAGATACGTTCGGGATCAGGAAGGTCGCATTCGGTGAATAACTCAAGGATGCGGTGTCGCTTATCTGCTTTCGAACCGGCAGAAATAATTGCTTCTGACACCTGTTTACCACACCTCATCAATGGATTAAGTGCAGTCATTGGTTCCTGAAAAACAAACGAGACATGATTGCGAAGCACATGTCTCATCTCCTTACTGTCTGATACTTTAAGGTCGAAGGTGGTTTCATCTGTGTATAGATTTACCTGGCCGGCTTTTATCCTGGCTTTAGGGATGAGACCAAGGATACTCATCATACTTACCGATTTTCCAGAGCCTGATTCCCCGACGATCCCAAGAACCTTCCCCCTGTGAACATCAATTGACAACCCATGGACCACTTTTAGTTCCCCAAAGCTGACATCCAGATCTTCAATGGTAAGTACCTTGTTCATCAGCGAATCCTATCGAGGGACTTTACGAGTTTTTCGTCTGCATTGATCCGTCGTACGGCAAGAAAATTAAATATGAGCAGTGCTACAGGTATAAGGGCATTGTACTCCAATCGTTGATCTTGAGGCGCATCCATGTATTCCATGCCAAAAGAATAATCATACATCATAATGAACACACCTGTCATTACGATAAAGTTTACCAGGCAAATCTTTAGCTGCAACGGCCTGTTCTTATACATAAAAATGGATATCAAGGCGAGTAAACCGGTGATAGCCTCAAAATAGATCAATCGGGAATTCCTACCGATCTCTCCTTTCTCAGTCCGTGTACTTGCAAAGCCTACTTCGATCGTCTCTTTGAAAGTCACTTCTTCAGATGTCACGTTGCCGGAAGCAGTAAAGTAGGGTTGGTCCATCCACAACATTAATCCTACGATCGCTGTGATCAGCAGGAGATATAAAGATTGTTTTCGTTGGATCATAAGACAAAGGTAATCAGTAGAATTGAAAGATCTGCATGAGATTGTGCCTGGATACGATTGGTATGGCGGATGTATTAACTTTGCACAAATAATTATTATGGAAACAGCTTATATAGTAGATGCGGTGCGAACTCCTGTCGGGAAATTCGGAGGAACACTTGCATCTGTAAGACCTGATGATCTCGCAGCCCATGTTATAAAGGCAATTGTTGAGAGAAATCCGGGAATAGATGTTAATGAAATAGAAGATGTGATATTCGGAGCTGCAAACCAGGCCGGTGAAGACAATCGTAACGTGGCCAGGATGGCCTTGTTGCTGGCCGGTCTTCCGGTGTCAGTGGCAGGCATAACCGTTAACAGGTTGTGTGCGTCTGGTCTTCAGTCCATTGCAGATTCTGCAAAGAATATCATGTTGGGAATGGGCAGTATTTACATTGCAGGCGGTGTCGAAAGCATGACCCGGGCACCTTTTGTGATGGCAAAGGCTGACAACGCTTGGTCACGGTCAACAGAGATCTACGACACAAGCATCGGATGGCGTTTCACTAACCCTGCTCTGGCAGAAATGTACTTTCCTTATGGCATGGGAGAAACTGCTGAAAATGTTGCAGAACGATACGGAATTACCAGGGAAGACCAGGACCTGTTTGCATTTAACACACAACAAAAATATCAGGCCGCACACGAAGCAGGAAAGTTCAATGATGAGATCACACCGGTAAAGATCTCACTAAAAAAACAGGAACCTTTCCTGTTCGATAAAGATGAACATCCACGGATAAGCACATTGGAAAAACTAGGTACCCTCGTGCCGGCATTCAGGAAAAATGGCACGGTTACCGCAGGTAATTCCTCAGGAATAAACGATGGAGCAGCAGCGTTGCTCGTGGTTTCCGAAGCCGCATTAAAAAAATACAATCTTGAACCAGTGGCCCGTGTCGTTTCCATGGCTGCCGCCGGTGTTGATCCCGCGGTGATGGGACTCGGCCCTATCCCCGCAACTAGAAAAGCATTGGAAAGAGCCGGTTTAAAAGTAAATGATCTTGATCTCATTGAACTGAATGAAGCTTTTGCTTCTCAGTCGATAGCCTGTATCAATGAACTTGGACTTAACCCTGAGATAGTGAATGTAAACGGTGGTTCAATAGCTATCGGGCACCCGTTGGGAGCAAGTGGCGCAAGAATTTCAACCACTTTGCTCAGCGAAATGAAGAAAAGAGAAAATGTCAGGTATGGCCTTGCAACGATGTGCATCGGTGTAGGCCAGGGCAAAGCCATCATTTATGAGAAATGTTAGATCGTGAGGTACGCCCTGGAGATAAATTTTGACGGCACGGCGTATAAAGGCTGGCAACGACAGAAAAATGCGATCACAATTCAGGAGATCCTGGAAGATAAGCTTTCTCTGATCGTTGGTGAAAGATGCATTGTCACCGGTTGCGGAAGGACGGACACCGGAGTTCATGCAAAGAATTTCATACTGCATGTTGACATCGGGAACCCGTTGAGGCTTCAGCACAATTTTATTTACAGGCTCAACAGCGTTCTGCCCCCCGACATATCGGCCACACGTTTGTTTGAGGTCCCCGATGATTTCAACGCTCGGTTTGACGCACAATACAGGACGTATGAATATAAAGTACACTTCAAAAAAGACCCATTTATCCGCAGGTATTCATACCAGTATCCTTATCCATTTAATTTGGGGCTTTTAAACGAAGGTGCCGCTGTAATAAAACAATATACTGACTTCGGGAGTTTCTGTAAAAGCAAAAGTCAGAACAAGACCAACATATGCAAAATTATGGAGTGCAGGTGGGAACTAAAGGAGAACGAGGCTACTTTCGTGATACGGGCCGACCGCTTCCTGAGAAATATGGTAAGGGCCATAGTGGGCACCCTTTTTGAGATCAATGAAGGAAAGACTGCAATGAAGGACCTGCAACAGATCATTGTATCCGGTGATCGTTCCAACGCAGGGCGCTCTGCCCCGGCACACGGGCTAACGTTGGTGGAAATAAAATATGACCAAAGCGACTGGAGAGAAATAAATGACAAATAAAAAAGACAGAGACATACTGGACCTCAAACTATTAAAAAGGATACTCCTTCTGGCGCTTCCTTTCAAAAAGTATGTACTGATAGCCACATTCTTAACAATTGTCACCGCTGCACTCACTCCTGTTCAGCCAAAACTGATCCAGTACACACTGGACAATTACATTATGGCAGGCGATCTGGATAAACTGTTTCAGATGACCCTTGTCCTGATAGCGGTTCTTATTATCCAGTCAATAATAATGTTTCTGAGCACCTACGTTACAAGTCTGCTGGGCCAGTTAGTGATCAAGAAACTAAGAGTGACTGTTTTCAAACACATTGTGTCATTAAAACTTAGGTTTTTTGACAGGACACCGGTGGGAACAATGGTAACAAGAAGTATATCCGACATTGAGACCATCGCTGAGATCTTTGCACAGGGGTTCATTCAGATCGCAGGACAGATGTTACAGCTTGTGGTAATCACAGTGGCCATGTTCACCACGGACTGGAAGCTAAGTCTCTTATGTTTATCGGTACTGCCATTTCTGATATGGGCATCGAACTGGTTCAGAAAAGGTGTTAAGGTTGCATTTCAGAGGGTGCGTACGCAGGTTGCTCATTTGAATGCCTTTGTTCAGGAGCATATAACCGGTATTTCGATCGTTCAGATATTTAACCGGGAAGATGCAGAAGCACAGAAGTTCAAAGAGATCAACAGGGCTCATATGAGGGCAAATAAGAAAGCGATCTTTCATTATGCTCTCTTCTTTCCTATAGTTGAGGTCATAACTGCAACTTCGCTGGGATTGCTGGTGTGGTACGGTACAAGGAATGCTATTGACGGATCGATCTCTGCAGGTGTAATTACCGCTTTCATCCTTTATCTGAATATGTTCTTCAGGCCGATCAGAATGATGGCAGATCGTTTTAATTCTATGCAAATGGGAATGGTTGCTGCGGAGCGAATCTTCAAACTGATCGATGATAAGGACCAGCAGGAAAAAGACGGAGAAAAAGAAATTGACATTAAGGGGGAGATAGAGTTCAGGGATGTATGGTTCTCGTATGCAGGAGATGAAGAATATATTCTGAAGTCAGCAAGTTTTAAAGTACATCAGGGACAAACACTAGCGATAGTCGGCCCTACCGGAGCCGGTAAATCTTCTATTATCAATATTCTGATGCGGTTCTATGAATTCCAGAAAGGCGAGATCCTGATCGACGGAAATC
>DJML01000130.1 GCA_002436505.1 Bacteroidetes bacterium UBA6491
TGCAGGAAACTGGAAAATGAATACAACACCTCAGGAGGGTGTATTACTGGCTAAGCAGATCATTGATTCATTCAATGACAAATCGTGTGAATTGATCTTAATTCCTCCGTTCACACACCTTAGCACAGTCGGTAAAGAAATTGTCGGAACTGGAATAAAACTTGGTGCACAAAATTGCCATTATGAAGATAGTGGGGCTTATACCGGCGAAGTTTCTGCAGCTATGTTAAAAGATGTGGGCGTTGAATATGTCGTCATTGGCCATTCTGAAAGACGTCAGTACTTTAACGAATCTCATGAACTCCTTGCCAGAAAGACAGATGCTGTGCTGAACAGCGGCATGGTCGTTATCTTTTGTTGCGGAGAAACACTGGAAGACAGGACTTCAGGAGAACATTTTGATGTTATCTGGAGACAGATATCTGACAGTTTGTTCCACCTGAACCAGGAAGATTTCAAGAATATCGTTATCGCCTACGAACCCGTTTGGGCAATTGGGACCGGTGTGACCGCCACTGATGACCAGGCACAGGAAATGCACGAACACATTCGAAAATTGCTGTCAGACAGATATTCCAACGAAGTTGCTGAAGAAGTGAGCATCCTTTACGGGGGAAGCGTTAAGCCGGAAAATGCAGAGGGCCTCTTTGGTCAGGAAGACATTGACGGAGGATTGATAGGAGGAGCATCTTTGAAAGCAGACAGTTTCGTGGCGATCGGAGAATCCTTTAAATAAGGATTCTTTTTCCGGATCAGAATCTGATCAGGCACATTTTAATTGTCTTGTTCTTTTGACCATAGCTTAAATACGTTTGGTTTCCCATAAACCTTGATCTTTTCAGGACAATGGCATAACCGACCTTTTTGTAATTGGTCAATTCATCTGTCACTGAACCTCCTCCGGAGAATATTCGTATTCTTCTTAAAGAATATGTTGCCGGATTTGTGAACTTCCGGCTCCCAAAGAAACCTGCCTTGAAACGATCGTTGTAAAGAATTTGTAATGTGTCCTGTGAGTCAAACATGAAGTAAGAAGAAAACCTTCCACCATCTCCAATTGTCTTCTGGTATTTTTCAATTTCCTTTACCCATTTCAACCCGTTCCTATCCATTTTCACTAATAACAGGTCACGGTAATGATACTCATATAGTGTTCTTCCGCCGCTTGTCCCACTTGGGATTGCGTATCTTTTCTCCAGGACAAAAGTAACTTCACCTTTTCTGTCAATGTAGTCTGTCAACCGGAAGTCTTTCCGTTCTTTTGACAGAAGGTCAACACCCAAAAGTTCCGATGGTCCGATGCTGTCCGGGAGAGGACATGCTACGATCTTCACATTTTCAGGCGTCCGGAGATCTGCCCTTCCGGTAATGACTCCCTCAATTTCATCTGAGCTCCTTGTGCCGTAAGTGCCGTAATAATAAAGAACCCTTCCTTTTCTCCTGAAAACCATGTTGGAGTAATAATTAGTATCGGAAGTAAGATTTATTTGAACAGGTTCTGTTGTATCCGGGTGGACACTAAAAACACTGTAAGTGTAATTGGGCTGCCCTCCCCGTTTTTCAATTGAATTTCCTTTGAACAATCGTGCATATATCAGATATTCACCAAACGTATCAATATCCAATCGTATAAGATCGATCTCTCTCTGCATGAATGGCAGTACAATTGTATCAGAAGATTCTTCACTCCAGTCTTTGTCAAAAGAATGACAGTAGATCGTTTTAGGATCGCTTTTCCTGTTATCTGTTACTTCATACCAAAGGTACCAGTGATCTTTGCTACGCTGATATCTCAAATCATAAGAAGTACCGGACCTTAACCTTAATACAGTCAGTTCATTCTTCCTGTCTATATAATCAGGAGAAACAACCACATCTAACAGGGTAATTTCACCAAAGACAGATTTTTGTTCAATGAGCAAAGCCAGGTTTTCGCCTTTTCTTTTAACATCGACGATCATCTCCTGAACGCCCCGTTGCCATTTGTACTCCCAGTTCCCTACGATCGCCAAAGTACTGTCAAATTCATATGCCCTGAATTTCCTGTTCTCCGTGATGCCGGCGACAAAAGAACCGTCAGTATGATCTACATTGTAAAAGAAGATCGTGCTGTTGGATCGCTGTAATTTTATCTGGTCGCCCCATTCAATTTCCTGTGCCAGTAGCTTGCCCGACAGCAATACAAATAAGACGAAGCAATGAAGTACTTTCATGCAGATAGGATAAGAGCAATATATTCAATTTATTTCAATGCGAACGAGTAATTCAATGGGCGAGTGCGGGATCCCTTTACCTTAAAAAAATTATATGATCGGACATATGTATTGCAAACAGTAAAGTAATTGCAGGATTACAGACCGGCCGTAATGATTGTTTCCACCGATAAAAAATCGCCTTCGTACAGAATATTGACCACATTACTGTACAAAATACCAAAGTTTTAAATTGGAATAACTTGTAAAACAGCTATTTATAGATTGTTGATTCTCAAACAAATAACTTACTGTTAGTTGAATTATTTTCAGATGAAGACATTCGGGAATATTTTTGGTGCTGTATTAGAAAAATAAAATACGATGAAAGTTAAATTTATCTCATTATTCCTGTTGTCTGCTGTGCTTATGGCAACATCCTGCACCGGAAGAAAGAAACTTGAAAAAGGCAATTATGACGAAGCTGTACTGAAGTCAATTAAAAGATTAAGAAGCAATCCTGACAATAACCGTGCTCAGGATATTCTCGAAGCTTCATACAGTTACTCTAAAAGTGATCACCTCCGTCAGGTAAATCAAATTCTTGCCAGTCAGAAGCAATTTCGCTGGGATGATGTTGTATGGCATTATGAACGATTGAATTATCTGAATACTGAGATCAATAAATGTCCGGCATGCTTAGAGGTAGTACCTGATCCGGTATATTTTACTTCAGAACTGGACTCGGCAAGATACCGTGCGTCCCGCGAACATTTCGAATATGGACAGGTACTGATGCAGAGAAAGGATGTATTAACTTCCAGAGAAGCCTTCCGGCATTTCGTAAAAGCAAGGGATTACACACCTCAGTATAATAAAATAAATGACTGGGTAGCAGCAGCTTTGGATGCAGGAACGATCAATGTCGTTATAGAAGAGATTCCGATCCATTCAAGAAGCCTGCAACTTTCGAATGAATTCTTTCAAAATCAGGTCAGGCAGTATGCTCAAGGGCTGAACTATACCTTCGTGCAGTTCTTCAGCCCTATAGAAGCTGAATCCAGTAATTTGAGAGTAGATCAGGTAATTGTGTTCAGGTTCGATGATTTCATCGTTGGCCAGACCTATTTGAAGGAAGTTGTTGAAAAAATTCAGAAGGACAGCGTAAAAGTTGGTGATATAAAGATGGAGGACGGAACTAGTATGCCTGTGTATGGAACTGTACAGGCAGAATTGCATAGATTCAGTAAATCTGTTACATCAACGGGTTTGCTTGACTTCAAGATCGTTGATGCCGTTTCCGGCGCTACTATGTTGCAAAACAAGTTTCCTGGAACGTACGTCTGGAACACCGAATGGGGTTTTTACAATGGAGATAAAGATGCTTTAGAAGACAGTCATCTGGACCTGGTGCGGCGTAAAGAAGCCTTCCCTCCTGCTCCGCAGGAACTGTTCATTGCATTCACTCAACCAATTTTTAATCAGATGACCGGACAAATACAGTCCTTTTACAGAAGTCACAACTGATACAAGCGTTATTCGATCAGGTATCTGAAACCTAAGAGAAATCTAATTCCCTGGTTTGGGGCGAACACATAAGAAGGGTCAAAGGTCAGGGCATTAGGATTATCCTGAGTTGCGACCGGTTGACCATTGGTATCGAACAGCACATTTTTATCAAACGGATCATCAGCACGTGCAATGCTATTTGCCGGAGGAGTGAAATTTAACAGGTTCTTTACAGCCAGGTATAATTTCACATTAGCAAATTCACGTGACAATTGAAGGTTTTGGATACTGT
Source organism: Bacteroidetes bacterium UBA6491 (assembly GCA_002436505.1). Classification (GTDB taxonomy): domain Bacteria; phylum Bacteroidota; class Bacteroidia; order NS11-12g; family UBA9320; genus UBA6491. The sequence continues at coordinate 3,994 of DJML01000130.1, forward strand.
ACCATGGAGAATATCCGGGTCTGTCATCCAGCTCACCAAGCAAAGGAAGCCTCATCGGGCTGTAAATATTGCCGGTATAATCTACTTCCAGTCCGGTTTTTTTAAATTTATATCCTAACCGCCATACGCCTGAAAATCTTTCGGTCAGCAATTGTCTGTAGGA
>DJML01000073.1 GCA_002436505.1 Bacteroidetes bacterium UBA6491
GAAGACGTGGTACAGACGGATCCGAACACTAACAAGGTGATAAAAGCCATGAACAGCGTAGATCTCCTTGTTGTACAGGAGCTCTTTATGACGGAAACAGCAAAGCATGCCACAGTAATTCTTCCGGGAGCAAGTTTTCTTGAAAAAGAAGGAACATTCACCAATGGGGAACGCCGTATACAAAGGGTGAACAAAGTTGTGGAACCTCTTAAAGGCACTAAAACTGACGGTCAGATCATAGTGGATATCATGAACCGCATGGGATACGAGCAACCCGATTACACTGCAGCCGGTGTACTACAGGAGATATCTCAGATTGTACCATTTTTTGCCGGTGTTAAATGGGAAGAGCTAGGTGACAATGGAAAGCAATGGCCTGTTAGACCGGATGGTACGGATACCCCAATGCTGCATATTGAAGAGTTTAAGAACGGCAAAGGACAGTTTACCTTCTTCCCTTTCCAGGAGTCTAATGAAATTGAGACCTACGGTAAAGATTTCCCGTATATAATTACCACAAATCGTGAACTCGAGCATTACAACTGCGGAGCAATGACGCGTCGTACCGGAAATGTCGAGATCCTGACCGAAGATGTTCTTTTGATCAATCCGGAAGATGCCAGGAAAGAAGGAATTGCTGACGGTGATTTTGTATGTGTTGAATCCCCAAGAGGAAAGGTGGATATAAAAGCACTGGTTTCGGATGAGATGAAACCGGGTGTTCTTAGCTCAACATTTCATTTCCCCGAAATAATGCTGAATATTATTACCTCAGATGAGCATTGTTCAGAGGCAATGTGTCCTGAATACAAAGTAGTAAGTTGCCGGATTAGAAAAAGCAAAGGAAAATTCAAGCAACTTGCAGAAGCTGAGAAATAGCCATTTTTAGTTTCTCATTAACGGCTGATTAGAGCCATCACCATACGCTGGATACATATTTGGATGCAGGATTATTAATAAATTGCATGCTGTAAACCAGGGCTGCATGCGTAAATTGTTCTTATTTCCTCTTTTTTTCTGTTTACCTGTCGTTTCCGGTTCCTGGGGTTTCTTTGGGCATCAGTGGATAAATTCAATAGCTGTTTATACACTCCCTCCGCAGATGTTCGGCTTTTTTAAGGCTAATATGGGGGCGATCGTGTCAAACGCTGTTAAACCTGATATGCGTCGTTACGCTGTGGCAGAAGAAGGGGCAAGACATTTCATCGATATTGACTATTATGAAAAGTCCTTGCCACTTGACACGATAAGGTGCATATGGCGAGAAGCCGTTGATCGCTTTGGCGAGGAAACGCTGTCAGAACACGGCATCGGACCCTGGTTTGTCGTCCGCATGAAGAATAGTCTCACGACCGCATTCTCAGACCGAAACGAGGAGTTGATCATCAAATTCGCTTCGGAGTTGGGCCATTACATAGCAGATCTTCATGTGCCATTGCACACAACGTCAAACTATAACGGGCAAAAAACCGGGCAATACGGAATACATGGTCTATGGGAAAGCAGATTGCCGGAGCTGTTCCTGGAGGGTTATGATCTGTTCGTGGACCCTGCTTTCTATATCACTGATATCGACAAATTCATTTGGGACCAGGTAGAGATAAGTCATTCTTTGGTTGATTCCGTGCTGAAAGTAGAAAAAGAAGCAGAGACGATTGCCGGGAAGGACAATAAATACAGTTTTAGTAAAAGGGGGCAAAAAGTGGTCAGAAATTACTCAGAAGAATATGCGGAAATTTATAACCGTAACCTGAATAATATGGTAGAACGAAGGTTCCGTAATGCGATAAATGCGGTAGGGTCGGTGTGGTTCACAGCCTGGGTGGATGCTGGACAGCCCGAACTTGATCAGAACGGGTCATCAGACAACTACAACGATGAATTGATGATTTTTAATGACTCCGCATACATTGGAAAACCGATGATCGGGAGGCAGGAATAATGCTAACCCCAAATGTTGGTCTTGCGCGGACGCGCTTTTTCCACCACCAGTGCTTTGCCCTGAATCTCTTTGCCGTTGATCGCAGCGATCGCAGCCTCACCCTCTTCCTCAGATTCCATTTCAATAAAACCTATNNCTATTCCTTTATGCTCTCCGGTAATGCGGTCATATAGAACCTTTGAAGACAATACCTCGCCGTACGTCTTAAATAGTTGTTCAAGGTAGAAGCCGTTGATAGAATCCGGTATGTTCTTTACAAAGATGTTCATAAGAGATAAATGATCTTTGGACAAATCTAATACACGCCATCTTAACTCGAAAATGTTATTGCCATTAATGATGAAGTTATTCTATATTTCAATATTTATATTTGTCTAAATATCCGCAACAGGCAACTGATCTAATGAAAGAATTTATTATCTGGGCGCTAAAGCAAAATCTGCTGGTAAGAGTGCTTATCTGCATATCCTTAACAGCTTTGGTTGCCGGGCTGATAGGAAGGATCACATCTGAAACCTATGTAATACTTGTGATTAGCACAATTGCAGCTGCATTCTTTTCGGCAGTTTTCCTGCAGAAGAAGAAACGAATTGTTGATGATTCCGTCAAAGATGCTGGTGCAAAAGATTAATACACTATGGCTGGAGATGTAGAATATTCAGGTAAGGACAGGCTTCTGGAGTTCCTGAAAGGAATGGACCAGAGCAATGTTTCGGTTCCAAAAGAACTCGCTGAAATTCTCGATATGAGTTTGGAGAGCGTGTACCGGCGACTGCGCGGAGAGGTTGAATTTACCTTTTCAGAAGTGATTCGTATTGCCGAACGGTTCAGCATCTCTCTAGACGTATTGATCAGTCAGCAGAAAGGTACGTTTGCAACCGTACACTACAACCAGATGTACAATCAAAGCAGTGTATTTGTAAGCTATCTGGCAAACGTTAATGCCATGCTGAAAAAAGTGTATGAGGACAAAGGACGCGTTTTGTACATAAGCAATAATCTACCCATTTCTCACAGCTTCAGGAACAGGCCGTTAAGAGATTTTAAGGTTTATTACTGGCAAAGGGTCGTTTTAAATCGTGAGCGATACAGATCAGTGAACTTCAGCACAGAATTTGCTCTCACTGATGCTGTCAATCATTCCATCAATACAATGCTCGATTATTATGACCGGATAGATAGTAGCGAGATATGGAATGAGAATTCACTGGACTCAACAATAAGGCAGATAGATTACTGCAAAAGACTTGGGCTGTTCAAAGACGACAAAATACTGGAATCATTGTACGACTCGGTTCGTGATACCCTGAATGCACTGGAGAATAAACTGGCCTCTGCCACAAAAGGAGAGGGCATTGAGTTCTATGTATGCTCCATCGAATTGGCAAGTACCTGTGTTCAGATGTACATGCAGGACAGGTATCTGACCTTTCTGAACTTCAGCATCTTTAATTCTGTTTCAACATCCAACATCGGAATTGCCGAAGAGGTAAACGCCTGGCGCGATTGCCTGCTGAATAAATCAACGCAAATTGCCGGCGAATCAGAATTGACAAGGCATAATTTCTTTAATGTTCTTCGCAAAAAACTAGACACCATTTCCTAGGGCTGGTAACACTGTTGAAAATGCAGTGATATCCCTGTGCTATATTAACAGCATTTTAAATTATTATTGTGCCTGTAACTATTACCCGCTTAGTACATTTTTCCTGTATGGCGTTAAAAGTATTTATTGTAGAAGATAATGAGATGTATGCAGAAGCTATCAGTCAGGTGCTTGCTGAGGAGGGTTATGATCTGCGTGTCTTTAACAGCGGACAATCTTTTATAGACGAATTACGGGATAAACCTGAAATAGTAATACTGGATTATGGTTTACCCGATATCTCGGGACTCGAGCTTCTTAAGAGAACGCTGGATACGAACGCGTCTACACTGGCCGTGATCGTTTCTGGCCAGGAAGATGTAAGTGTTGTGGTAGAAGCGTATCAGAACGGTGCGAAACAGTACATTATAAAGAACCAGAAGGCCTTGGTCGAGCTTAAGAACAGTGTCAAGAACCTTGCGTCGCAATTGCAGCTGACACAAGAGGTAGAACTGCTAAGGGAGGAACTTGAGGATAGAAGCAAATACAGCAACATACTGGGAGAGAGCACTGCCATATATAAAGTGTTCAAACTCATTCAACGTGTTGAGAAAACCGACACTCTGGCGATGATCACAGGCGAAAGCGGTACCGGTAAGGAATTAGTTGCGGAAGCTATTCATGTAAATTCCAATCGTAAAAAAAGACCATTTGTCGCTGTAAATCTCGCAGCAATACCCTCTCAACTGATTGAGGACGAGCTGTTCGGTCATGAAAAAGGAGCCTTTACAGGAGCATCTTCTCGCAGGAAAGGAAAATTTGAAGAGGCTGATCAGGGCACAATTTTTCTTGATGAAATAGGGGAGATGGAGTTGAATCTCCAGGCAAAGATGTTGCGAGTTCTGCAGGAAGGGTCCATTTCAAGACTTGGAAGCAATAAGGTGATCAAACTTAATGTACGGATCATCGTGGCAACCAACAGAAATTTAGGAGAACTTGTAAAACAGGGCAAGTTCAGGGAAGATCTATATTATAGGATCCAGGGATTTCTTATCCATTTGCCAAGTTTACGCGACCGCGGAAACGATATTGTCGTTCTCGCTAATGCATTCCTTAAACAATATTCTGAAAAATACGGCCATGAAAATAAAGAGCTAGACACATCCGCAAGGGAGCTGTTGCTCGCTCATCAGTGGCCTGGAAATGTCAGAGAGCTCATGTCGGTGATGGAAAGATGCGTTTTAATGTGTGATTCAAAAATTATCGGTAAAAAAGATCTTGTTTTTTCTGATGTCGTCTGATATTCAATCAGATATATGACAATATTGTGTATTTACAGGTCTAATTATTGTTCTTATATCTAGGCTGTCTCAAAAATATTTTTAATTTTTTTTTGTAAAAATTCTCGTATTTAGACAAAATAGTCTATATTTGAGAAAATATTCCACTGAAAATTGGCGGAATTGTATTTTGTAACTACTACTTATTGATTGAAAAATGGAACTTAAAAACACACCCAAAGTGGGCCTGGAGCTCAATTTGGTATCCAAGGTAATTCTTGGCACGATCGTAACTACATGTATTGCCCTTGTATTCCTGGGCATTGCACATCTAATGCCAACAGAAGATTCGAAAGCTGCTACTACCGGCACTACGTATCAGATTAATGGCAACTCCAATGACACTACCAACCTGGCTATCTATAGTCAATTACAGAATGGTGACACTCTTTTAATTACCGGAGCTCTTCCTTTTATTTTAAAGGCTGATCTCGATCTGAGTGATGTGGATATTGTTATCCTCATCGACGGAGGTACATTACTCTTTGATGATGCCTATTCGATCTATTTAAGTGCTGATGCTGACATTATCATTAAGAACGGCGGTCAATTAAAAGCTAAAAACAGCAAGAAATCCAGTAACATGGCCATTTGGGTTGGATCAAATAAGCTGATCTCATGGGATGGCACCGGAGCTACCTACAGTTTTGACGACATGAACAACATGGGTGGCTTTATGACATTACCGGTTTCCCTGATCTCCTTTGATGGAAATCTTGAAGGTGACCACGTTGTTTTGAACTGGTCTACTGCCATGGAAGAGAACAACAGCCATTTCTATGTTCAGCGAAGCGAAGACGGTGTTCTTTTTGAAACCCTGACGAAGGTCAAAGGTAAAGGGAACTCTTCTAAAAAGGTTGACTACAATACAACCGACGAATTCCTGCCTGTTGCTGCCAGCACTGTTTTTTATCGCCTTATCCAGGTGGATTATGATGGAGAGAGTGAGACTTTCCAGCCAATCGCCATCGCTCTTAATACGATTAAGACCAAAATAAATGTATTCCCGAATCCGGCCACTGACCAGGTAACTGTCGAAAACAAAGGAGAGGAATTCATCGCATCATTAATTGACCAGACTGGTAATCTCGTTGCTACAGAGAATTCTGTGAACGGTGTTACTAAATTCAACACCACTTCGTTGGCTGCAGGAATATATTTTGTTTCTGTAGAGAGCAACAACGAAATGGTTGAATCGCATAAGATTGTTGTAAAACACTAACCCTTAATCACTAACTAGAACCCTACTATAATCTGCTACTACTAACGTCACCCTAAAATGTGAAGTCATGGAAGTTAGACTCACCACCGATGTACGCACTGAGATCAGTTTGATTAAAAAGTTGGTCATAGGTGCCGTAATCGTAGGATGTCTCATAACGATGTTCTATCTGTTCGGCAGCTTAATCGCTACGGATACGCTTGCAGCTGAAACCCTTACCGGTGTTAAGTACAACGTGTCTGGCAATTCGCAGAACAAAATGAACAGGAATGTATGGGACATCCTAAAACAGGGTGATACTGTAGAGATCACTGAACAATTGAAACTCAAAAGCAATTTGGATCTTACCCGTAAAGATATTGTCATACACCTTAAAGGAGGAGAATTACTCTGGACCGCAGGATACAACCTCGGACTTAGTGAGAACAGCAAAATACTCCTGACCGAAGGTGGTGTGCTGATCGGAAACGCTGTAGAGCTGAATGGTAAAATGAAGGTCTCCTTTGGTAAAGAAACAAGGATCTCGTGGGATGGAAGCAATGGAGCACATCTGAGTTTCAATGACATTAACAAATGCAAAGGTTATTACAAAGGACCGATCTCGCTGGAGCCTGAACTGTTGTTCTTCAGGTCATCATTAAAGAAAGACGAACTGGAACTTGAGTGGGCCACTTCCGCAGAGGTCAGCAACCGTTGTTTTGAAATACAGCAAAGTTCAGATGGTCAGAATTTTAGCACGGTTAAAATAGTTCCCGGAAGAGGGACTACATCAAAACGTTCAGATTACAGGCATTCATTTACTGAGTTCTCTGATT
>DJML01000041.1 GCA_002436505.1 Bacteroidetes bacterium UBA6491
ATTGTGGGACACCTCGCCCTGGTCCACGGCGCTACGATCGGAAACAATGTGCTGATCGGGATGCATGCGACCGTTCTAAACCACGCTGAAATAGGGGATTTCACGATCATCGGGGCAAATGCCCTGGTGACCTCCAATACCAGGATCCCCCCTTACAGCCTCGTGCTTGGGAGTCCTGCCAAAATTGTGGGACAACTTACGGAAACCCAGATCGAATCTATAAAGAGGAACGCCGATGTTTATGTAAAGCTTGCTGCAGAATATCTGGCCAAAACCTGATATGGCTCATATTTTCTGATTAACTGTTTCTTGATATTTACAACTAAATATTTCATATATGGACAAACTAGCATTTAAAAAAGAAGTTTTGGTCCAGGCTAGATTGAGGCAACAGGAGATCATCGATGATTTTAAAAGACGCATCAGTGAATTAAGAACCAGTAAGGCTCTTCTAAACGAGGATCAGTATGACCATGGCCAAATGTCAATGGATGAATCCAATTATATAATCATTGATGAACTTGCAGACGAACTGAATATGGTCAATAAGGAAATGGATTTTCTTAACAGAATGGAAGTAGGCGATCATTTGCATGAGACCGTAGCACCTGGTTCAGTGGTAATAACCGATAGAAAGATTTTCTATCCTTCAGTGAGTGTTGAGGATTTTGAGGCCAACGGGATTGACTTGTATGGCATTTCTTTAAAAGCCCCACTCTACGAAATGATGAAGGGCAAAAGGTCAGGAGAAGAATTCGGTTTCAGAGGAGAACGGTATATTATAACTGATCTTTACTGATACCCTTCACAAAACTAAAGGCTTTTGATCACCTGTTGTAGTAATCCTTTTACTTCATGCCCAAAATGTTCCAGATCAGGATTATTGATAACGGACATGTTCGTGACCGGATCAACGGCAGAGATCTCTATTTTTCCATTTCCGCTATCCTGTAACACTACATTACAAGGGAGGAATACGCCTACTTTATCTTCTTTCTGAAGCACCTGGTATGCAAAATTCGGGTTGCAGGCTCCAAGTATCCTGTATGGTTTGAAATCTACATCCAGTTTATTTTTTAATGTTGCCTGAATGTCGATCTCGGTAAGGACACCAAAACCGGCTTTCATAAGTTCTTCTTTGACTCTATCGATCGCTTCATCCATTGAACCTTTGATGGTGGTACTTATGTGGTAATTCATTTTGAACTGTGTTTATATTATTCTGCCAAATTAACAATTCTGAACTGAGAATGTTGTATGATTTCTAAAAGGCCACTGGCAATAATGCTGTATCGTTTTACCCTATTAAGCGATAGAAAAATGAAATACTGATACTTGTCCGAAACTTTGACATGCCGGATTTTGAAATGTACTTTTGCACTTCAAAAAAAAGAATCAAGATGTCAGTATTAGTAGGAAAAAAAGCACCAAAATTCGCTGCACCTGCAGTGATCAACGGAGGTGAAGTAGTTGAAAATTTCTCTTTAGAGCAGTATCTGGGGGAAAAACATGTAGTGTTCTTCTTTTACCCGAAGGATTTCACATTTGTATGCCCGACCGAAATGCATGCATTTCAGGCAAAACTGGAAGAATTCAAAAGCCGCGGATGTGAGGTCGTAGCGTGTTCAACAGACACTCATGACACCCACTGGGGATGGTTGAACCTTGATAAGGCAGCCGGAGGCATCAAAGGAATAACATATCCTATCGTTGCGGATTCTTCAAAGACCATTGCTATGAATTACGGGGTTTTGAACGGAGAATATGGTTACAATGACGAGAATGAGTGGACAGCAACCAGCAATATGATAGCTTACAGGGGCCTGTTCCTCATTGACAAAGATGGAGTGGTAAGGCACCAGATAGTGAATGACCTTCCCCTTGGAAGAAACGTTGACGAAGCGCTTCGCTACGTGGATGCATTGCAGCATTTTGAACAACACGGTGAGGTTTGCCCTGCCAACTGGGTTAAAGGTGACGACGCCATGGTTGAAACTCATGAAGCCGTAGCTGACTATCTGGCAACTCATTAATCACCAGATATAAATAATTATAAAGGTCTGTTTCATTGAGAAACGGACCTTTTTTTTATTGTAAAATTCTGTAATCCTTTACTCAATTGACCTTCAGGTTCGGTAAAATTTACCATTTTCGCATCTATGAGAAAAATACTTTCATTTCTAGCGATCGTCGTTCTGTTCCTGGCCGCTTCCTGTTCAAAGAAAATCACGGACGAGACCAGTGATAATGAAAAATATTACGCCGATGAAAAGTTAATGAAGATTGCTCAGCTTCAGGATCGCAGGGAAACCGACAGCCTCATCCCTTACCTGAAAGCTAAAAAAGAAATATACCGTACCCGTACTGCAGTAGCTCATGGCACTATTCGTGACCCCAGGGCACTGCCGTACCTTTTCCTTATGTTGCAGACTGACAACGAACTATTGCCAAGAGTTGCAGCAGCATGGGCCATTGGACAGATCGGGGATGAATCAGCTGTTCCTGACCTGCTAAAAGCCTCATCACTTGAATTGAACTACAATGTTCTGGCGGAGATCATGGAAGCAATAGGCAAATGTGCCAATGCAGAAGCCATTGATTTTTTAAGAAAATTTGATAATTCGGATGCCACTTTGCAAGCCGGCCATGCTGCTGGTATGTTTCGATCAATGTTCAAAACAGGAATGGATTCTGTGCTTATACAACGGGCATTTACATACCTGATGGATGACCGCGACGGAAGAGCGGATTTCTATGCTGCGCATTACCTGGCGCGAAGCAAGTCTGAATTTGATCAGGAAACCATCATTAAATTATTAGAAGTATTGCTGGCATCACCAAATAGCGAGACCAAATGTGCCATCATCAGCTGTCTGGGATATTCCAGGCTCAATCAACTACCGATCCAGGAGATCATCAAGAACGCTTCAGACGTATCCGAGAAGATCGAAACCATAAAATTGATCACGTCTATTAGGAATCCTGCATTTGACCGAAGAAAAATGTTCGCTGAAGCTATTGAAAATTGGGCTACAGACAATGACGGAGTAGACTTTAAACTACGCGGCTATGAATTCGCGATCGCCGCCGGCACCGGCGAACTTTTCAATACAGACATGAAATACCCTCCGGTGCAGAGCATGTCAAATAATGAATTGATCGTCCTTTCACACGGCATGCTTTTAAATAGAGACGATAAAAAGATAAATGATCATCTGAAGGGCATTTTTAACAGTGGAGATCTAACCATCTATGAAATGGCCAGAGCCATCGATGCAGTTGCAACGTCCCGTTCAAATTACAATTGGATCAGAAGTACATTACTTAACGAAAGCCTTCATTCTGTCGTTAGATATCATGCACTTGACGCACTTTTAAAAATGGATCTCAGTGCCTGTAAATGTGAATATGAATATTCGGATTACTTCACCCTCATTGATTATGGACTACGTTCTGGAGACATGGCGCTGCAGTCCCTTGCTTCCATTGCCATTACTTCCGATAAGTTCAGAAATCCTTATACCCCATCTGACCTCTCCTCTCTGATACAGCTACTGGATTCGGTGATAGCCTCCAAGGATCTGCCAAGGGAAACCGAGACCTGGTTTGATCTGCAAAAAGCGCATTCAGTGCTCACAGGTAAACCCTTTAATTTCACAAATCCGACTTTCAATCACCCCGTAAACTGGGAGGAAGTTTTAGCAATACCTGAAAATCAAAAGGTAAGGATATCTACTACCAAGGGAGAGATCGTCCTAAGATGTTTTGTTAAATATGCCCCGGGTTCAGTGTGGAATTTCCTGAAACTCGTGGATGAAGGATTTTACGACGGAAAAAACTTTCACAGGGTTGTGCCAAATTTCGTTATCCAGGGTGGCTGCCCTCGCGGTGACGGCTGGGGAGCACTGAACTGGTCCCAGCGATCAGAACTGTCACCAAAACTGCCCTTTAATGAAGGATCTGTGGGCCTTGCCTCCGTTGGACCGGATACGGAAGGTGTGCAATTCTTTATCACTCATCTTCCTGCTCCACACCTCGATGGAAGATATTCAGTATTTGCCACTGTTATTGATGGAATGGATGTGGTAAACAAGATATCCGTTGGTGATAAAATTATTAAGATTGCCAGAGAATAGGTCGTCCTGCGCTGCTGTCTCTCCATGCAAATGGTTAAATTTGCCTTTCTTCACTAATGCTGAAGTAAATCCCATTATTTATGATCCAATCCAAAAACCTTGTAAAAGGCGCAATTCATTACCAAATTTCTTTCCCAAATGCCAATCTTCATTACGCCACGGTCCAGATCACTGCTGAAACAAAAGGGGCGGAACATGTAGATTTCAGTATGCCGGTATGGACCCCGGGTTCATATATGGTAAGGGAATTTTCACAACATGTGGATTCCTTTTTCGTAAAAGAGGATGAATTGGAAACAACCAGGCTGAATAAAAACACCTGGCGGGTGAATGCCAATGGAAAGGATTTGGTGAGCATTGAATACGAAGTATATTCGTTTACGGTCTCTGTAAGACACAGTTATGTGGATGAACAGTATGCTTTCATTCATGGTGTCAGCACCTTCATGTGTATAAATGGTCGTGAGGACGAAAAGATCGTACTTTCTTTTGATCCGCTCAGGCACTGGAAAAATATTGAAGTAGCACTTCCAAAAAATCCGGACAGGGAGAACTCTTTTCATTGTGAAAATTTTGACCTGCTTGCGGATTCGCCCGTAGCGCTCGGAAATTTTGAAGTCCTGACCTATGAGTCCGGGAACCTTCCTCACCGTGTAATAATGATGGGCAATGGCCATTACGATCCTGTTAAGATCGTAGAAGATTTTAAAAAGATCGGTGATGTTGAAGTGGAAATATTTAAGGAACACCCTTCTTCTCCGCATTTCATTCATTTTGTTCAGAATGTTGAAAGCGGCGGCGGTGGCCTGGAACACCTGAATTGTCAGACAAGCCAGGTTGTAAGGACCGCTTACAAGGACGAAGAGAAATATGTCAAATTTCTTGGCTTGATCGCCCATGAGCAATTTCACCTGTGGAATGTCAAGCGAATCAGACCGATTGAACTGGGGCCGTTCAACTACAATGAGGAAAACTACAGCAAACAGTTGTGGGTCGCTGAAGGTATCACATCGTACTATGATGATCTTGTTTTGCTAAGATCCGCCATACATACAGAGGATTCCTATTTTAAAGAGATAGCTAGTAACATAAATCGCCTGCAAAACACGCCGGGCAGAAAGTTCATGTCACTGGAAGAATCCAGCTTAACCGCCTGGATAAAATTTTACCGCAGCAATGAGAATTCCGGGAACACTGCCATTTCTTATTACAACAAGGGCATGCTTGTGACCATGGCTCTTGATCTTGAAATTCTACAACGTACAAATGGTGAGAAATCTATGGATGATGTTCTTCGCGCACTGTATGCATTCTACAAAAAGGAAGACAGAGGCTTTACGATTGAAGAATTCTGGGGAATAGTAGAAAACACCGTAGGTTCAGCATTTGGTGATTTCTACAGAAAATACGTGGTCTCCACAGATGAAATAGATTACAACCTGTATCTCAACTATGTCGGAATTCAACTGGAAGATGAAAATTCAGACAAGCCTATCCCCTGGTTGGGAATAGCCACTAAAGAAGAAAAAGGGCGTTGCATGATCACTTCAGTAACTGCCGAGAGTTCAGGTCTCAAAGCCGGTCTTAGTGTGAACGATGAACTGATAGCTCTGAATAATTTCAGGGTTTCTGGAGATGGAAAGGACGACATCAAGATTTTGACCATTGGTGCAGAGGTTGCAGTGACTATTGCCAGAAACGGAGAAATATCAACGGTAAAGGTAATGGTTCAACAGGACCCTGAGGTTAAATTCAAACTTGTTTCAGTTGATTCCCCAACGGAAGAGCAGGCAAAATTAAAGGCAGTATGGTTGAGCAACAGACCATAAATTAAACTGTTTTCAATTTCCGATTCACCAGATCACTTCTTCAGCAACTCAAAATTTTCGATCCACGGACCTATCTGTTGCGTATATCCTTTGGCAAGGACTCTTGACATTTGGCTGATGTGTGAAAGATCGTGGCAGGCCCAGGTGGCTAGCAACTGACTGAGGGTTACTTCTCCAAGTTTAGGATGTATGCCTATCCACGTCAGATTTTCCTGTTCGATATTAAAATTATAAAGGGCCCATAGGTTTTTCCTTCGGAGCGCCTCAAATTCATTGAGCAGTTGCTCAGGGATCGTGTGGTGTTCAAGGTAGCTTTTATGGCCGCCAAGATCAAAAGGTTCAAATTTCAGGTCACCGATCTGATTAACGATGATACCTACACGTCGTATCCAGTCTTCACGCTCACCCTGTATCAGGTGTGCAAGGATCTCCATTGAGCTCCAGGTGTTTTCTCCTTCATTCTGATTAAGTATCTCAAGAGGAATTCCTTTCATCAGCGCATTTAAAACTCTGGGCGTCCGGTCAAGTATCCTGATGACCTGCGGCAGGTCAAGATCACTTGGGATCGTGCTTTTCTTTTTAACTTCTTCGGCTTGGCTTTTCGTAGGCATGGGGACTTATTTATTATTTCAACCTGACTTCTTAACTAAAGTTGTCAGGGTTTTTTTACTGTCGATCAATGAAACCAGTCTTTCACCAGCTCACGGATCGCTTCTTCATTGTTTTCAATGTCGGATATCAACTTCTCAAGTTTTTTATCCTTTCTCCACACGGAATGATCCTGATAAGCATTAACAATAGCAGTCATGCCTGCTATGTTGCCCTCTATCAGGTCATCCCTCTCATTCTCAATTGCGTCTTTGACCCACCCTGCCATAAAATAAATCAGCAGGCTTGAATTCTTCTTGTGAATGTAACTAAATGCCTCAGGCCTGATAGTTAATGTGTAATCAGGTGTTCCTGCTACCCATTTCAACAACCAGGACGAAGCTTTGTTCCAATCATCTCCGCTGTTCACCGAAGAAGTTGAGAGTATAAAAGTGGCACATTTTACTATGTCATTTTCATAGTTCCCATAGTCCGCAGGATCAGAGAATTCAAAGTCCTCCGATACCGGAACCTGATAACTTTGTGCTTTCCCCATTAGCACCACTCCGGTTATCAAGAACAAGGTTAAGAACGTGGTTAATCTTACACGTGTTAGTTGGTTCATGAATACAAAACTACCCATGTTGCGCTGCAATTGAAATTCTAAATAAGCCAATTTATGTTACAAATTCAATTAATTATTAGTATATAATTGATTTTAAGATGTTTATAAAATCCACTTTTGTTAATTAATTCTAAAAACCGGGTATCTGAGGTGTTCTTTCTCATAATGAGGAGAATGCTGATATAACCAGTAAAGCTGATAACTGGCCTTGTTCTCTTTCGTCATATCTTTCAAGTCCACAGACATTTCATTGAACTTATCCCTAAGAATGCTGTCCTTTTGCAAATATTGGAATCCTTTGTCCTCAAAGACGTACGAGGAGTACCACTCTTTTTGTTGCAATATGGCATCATAAAAATTCCAGTTGAAATATGAATCCTCTGTTTCCGGTTCCAGAATGGTCATGATCAGACGGTCGAGATAAGTACCCATTTCAATGATGTAATCCCCTTTTCTGAACTGGACAAAAGTTTCTTCCGATCTAACGGTCGTACCTGAATGAAAATAATGCTTCTCATAAGGTGTTTCAGAAGTTCTGTAATTTTCTATCCTGTAAACATTTACATGCATGACCGTGTCCCTGGTCAATTCCTTCATTTCTATGCCCAGTGCTGCTAATCGTTGCTCTGCATCACCAAATCCGCGCTTTAAGATGTATGCCTTTGGCTTTGTTATTGTCAGGCCGGGTTTATACTCTTTGTAATATGGTACATCTTTGACATAAGGTGCGTTGCGGTCATAGAAAAGTCTCATCTCTCCGGTAATGTCGCTTGGTTTATACCCAAACTCATATCCATGAAACTTCAGCGTATCTTTTTGAGTTGAATCAATGCTATAATTGAATCCAAAGGAGTCGCTTCTTATGATGTTTGCCCTGGAATCCATTTTACGTTGCCTGAGCTCCGTCCCCTTGTAATGGATAAGGTTTACCGATGCCATCAGATAATAGTAAGTAGCCATTACTCTTTCCTTAAATGGTTTCAACATGTGTGTTTCGGTTATGTAACCGGGGATACTGATACTCGAAAGATAACCTGTAGAATATCTTGGCGCATCATTAAAAGCTGAAAAACCATTGTCAGGTGGCTGGCCATGTACATTCACATAAGGTGATATCATCTGTCCTGACAATTTGGAATATCTTTCGGTCAGAAATGGGGTACATATCGTCTCCAGAGTATTTCTTAAAACAGGATCGCTCTTTGATGCCAGTGTGCTAAGATAGGTCATTACGTAAGGATAATCGGCACCATTGCTAACATGTGTCTCGACATACAGGTCAGGATCACAGTACTGGATTATCTCTGCAAACGACCGGGCATTTCTTGAATCCATTTTTATAAAGTCCCGGTTAAGGTCAAGATTTTGTGCGTTCCCTCTGAAGCCGTACTCCTCCGGTCCGTCCTGGTTTGCCCTTGAATAGCTGTTCCTGTTCAAAGCACCTCCTATGTTATAAAAAGGAATGCAGGCGATGATCACATCTTTGAAAAGATACCGAAGACTGTCCCTTTCAAGGATGTCCCGGTAGAGCATCATGGATGCATCGACGCCATCGGGTTCACCGGCATGTATCGCATTATTTATTAGTAGCAGAGGCTTGTTCCTGTACTTCAGGTCATTCCTGTTCATCGGTTCATCCGCCAGCACGATCACATGAATTGGCAGACCGGCATCTGTTTGTCCGAATTCGACAATGCTTACACGGCGATAGGCAGTATCGAGTCTTCTCCACCAGTCCATCGCTTCTTCATAACCGGGACTGGATGTGCTGTCACTTATTTCAAAATGAGTAGGCATTTTCCTGTTGACCCGCATATCAAAAGGGCCACAAGAACCCAGCGCCAGTAACGCGATACCTATGGATAATAATACAACTGACCTCTTCATGTTGTGAACAAAGATATCGTATGAATTATTATTTATTTAGGTTGGGTTCTTAATGCTTTGCACTCTTCATCATGAAGACACAATATTTTGCAGAATTCAATGGGTCGAATACCAGGTTCGATACATTCTTTGAATTTTATAGTAGATTCGAAAAGTGATCATCGAAGGAAATTTAAGGAAAATGGAAGGGACAATGGGGGATACAGTTCACTATCAACTGCCACTCCATGACGTCCTGGATCCAATGGACAATATTGACATGAATGAGCTTGTTGGCAAACGTGTCGGGATTGAGTTCATGCATTACCTCAACAGCGTGTTGTCCGGCCGTAGAATGAAAAAAGCCTACGGGGAGGGAATGACATACGATGAATTCGCGAATGCTCCGGAAGCATCGCCCAGCATCATCCGTCCTGAACTAAGCCGAATTCATGAAGGAATTGCACTGCGCGATTATGTGTGGGAAATGGAGCATCACATGAAACCGCATACAGTGTATCTTTCTATTACGAATAATAAAAAGGTAGGTGTTACAAGGGACACGCAGGTACCTTCACGTTGGATAGATCAGGGGGCCGTCAAAGCAGTAGTGCTTGCCAACACTCCTTATCGTCAGCTTGCGGGTCTGATCGAAGTTGCCTTAAAGCAGCACATATCGGATAAGACCAACTGGCAGAGAATGCTAAAAGGTGAGATTGAGGATAGCGACCTGGCTGAAGAGAAGTCAAACCTTATCACATTTTTACCTGACAATCTTAAAGAATATGTTGCTAAAGACGACCTGATAACAGAACTAAAATACCCGGTCCTGTCCTATCCTGAAAAGGTTACTTCGATCAAATTGGACAAGATCCCTGAATTCACTAAAACACTGACCGGTATCCGGGGTCAGTACCTCATGTTTGACGATGGACATGTTTTCAATGTTAGAAGTCATGCAGGGTGTCGGGTCAGGATTCATTTACCCGATATGTAAGCCATCAGTGGGTGAACACATAGTGAATGATATTGGCACCCATTTTCAATGCTTTTTGCCTTGTAGCCTCTGAATCATTATAGATACCCTGATCTTCCCAGCCATTCCCCAGATCACATTCTGTATCGTAAAAGCAAACAAGTCTGCCTTTATAGATCAGTCCGAACCCCTGCGGTGGTTTTCCGTCATGTTCATGGATCTTCGGCAAGCCAGCTTCAAACCTGAACGGCTTCTGGTATATTTCATGTTCGAAAGGCAATTCTACGAACTCAAGCTCAGGAAATACCCGTTTCATTTGCGGTCTTATGAATTTATCCAGGCCATAATTATCATCGATGTGCAGAAAACCTCCTGAAACCAGATATTTCCTCAGGTTGTCCGCATCATCATCTGTAAAGACAACGTTGCCGTGGCCCGTCATATATACATAGGGGTAGTTGAAAATATCTATTGATGAGGATTCCACAACCGCATCCACAGGGTCGATATTGGTCTCAAGATTATCGTTGCAGAATTCGATCAGATTCGGCAAGGCAGTCCTGTTGGCGTACCAGTCCCCTCCCCCCTTATATTTTAACTTGGCGATCTGGAACGATGGCTCCTGTATAAAAGAGGAAAAAAGAAAAATTGCGGCAGCAAGAATGACGATCCGTTTCATGAGGGACAAAGTTACTTTATCAAATGTTAAACGAACGAAAGATTTAAAATGGTACAGGCAACAACAGCCGCCGTTTCCGTTCTAAGCCTGGTTTTTCCCAATGTCACAGGAATGAAACCATTCTCAAGTGCCATGGATACTTCTGCGGAGGAAAAACCTCCTTCAGGACCGATCAGGACGATGCTGTCTTCTTTTATCGCCAGATTGCTCATTGGAATGGACTCCACATGTTCGTCAAGATGTGCGATATATCGTCCTTTTTCAGTAATATTTTCAAACAACCCTGAGTACTTTTTCATTTCATTCAACTGAGGAAGTACGGCCTGCCCTGATTGTTTCATTGCAGAAAGCGTTTTCTTGCTGAGACGATCTGGCCTAAGGATCTTTCTTTCACTGTTCTCACAATGAATAAAACTAATTTCATCGACCCCGATCTCTGTCACTTTTTCAGTCATCCATTCCATCCTGTCAATGTTCTTTGTAGGTGCAACTGCCAGATGTATCCTATGCTTCCTAAACGAGGACCGGTCTTCCTGAGTTTCGATCCGAATCATTGCCCTTTTGCTGACTTCTTCTATAACTCCTGTAAAATAATTGCCCTTGCCGTCCACAACCTCGATCAGATCACCGGTTCTTTTTCTCAATACCCTCATGCAATGATGAGTCTCATTCTCGTCAAGATAAAGATATCCATCCTCGACCTGTGAGCTGTAAAAGATCTGCATAGGATGCAAAAATGATATTTTATACCCATTTCCTTTTAGATGCGGCATGATAATTGTGCATTTTTTTTCGTTATATTTATTGGTTAAGATGATCCGGATAAAGATGAAAAACAAAATGAAAACCAGACCATTCAGGTGGCTGAAAATTAGTCTAATGATCGCTGTTATAGGCAGCATGTTCGTTTTAGATGGCTGTGTTGACAATGAAGACCCAATCCCGGTCGACGAACAGATCACAGATCCTCCGGCAAATTTTGTAAAGAAGGTAATGATCGAAATGTTCAATGGAGAAGATTTTGATGTAAAGGATGCCGATGCCGAGATCAAATCTCTTATAACCTCCTATGCAGGAAAGGTTTACAGTGCAAGCATGCATTTCAATGACCATTTGCAGATCTCACAACATGACGTTGTGACACAACATCTTGGAGGGATAACGGCTTATCCACGTTCAGCGATCGATCGTGTGCCCGCAGACGAAGGCAGTTCTCAGGCAGGTGAGACCATCTATAGCCGTGGACTCTGGAACGTAAATACGGATCTTAGGTTACAGGAGAAGTCAAATGTCGGGTTAGCCATCCAAAGTGCCATTACAGGGAATACTGCTTCCTGTGAGGTATTGATATCAAACAATCAGGCGATCATCGCTGATACCCGCCTCACTGTATATCTCATTGAGAACAGCATCAATGCCATAGATCAGAACGGGGTGACAGGTACATACAAACATGACCGTGTCCTCAGAAGGGTGCTTACAGCCGGACTCGGCAACACCATCGACCTTAAGGATGTTTCAGGGACCATTTCACGTTCGTTCAACTCTTTTGATATCAGCAGTTATAATGCTTCAAACCTTTATATCATCGCTTTTATCAATAAAGTAGGGCCTAACAGTGATACCCACGAGATACTGAATGTGCAGCAGGTAAAACTTGGCAATACCAAAAACTGGAACTAGAACAAACCTCGGCCTTTCAGCGAAACTTCCCCAGTAAATGCCTGCTAGAATTAACCCTCTGCAGTACCGGGCTGCAATTTCCGCGACCTGTTACCTTCTCCTGGTTTGAAGCCTGGCTTAACCCAGAACAGCAATAGGAAGCCAGCAATGAACAATAACATTAATACGAGCACAGAAGCTCTCATTCCACCTGCGATCCCGGCTGTGAAACCAAATAAAAATGGTCCGACTGCCAAACCTATCTTTTCAAGTGAATCGTAGAAACTAAAATAAGATGTGGTGTCCTCCGTATCAGGTAGCATTTTAGCATATGTTGACCTTGATATTGACTGGATGCCACCCATTACAAAACCTACGATACAGGCCAGAACATAGAACTCTGACGGTGTATGGATATTATAAGCGATAATGCATACCAGGATCCATACAATGATCGTGATCCTGAGAACATTTATATTACCGAGGAACTTTGTCAGCCTGGACATGATCGTTGCTCCTGCAATTGCCACTATCTGGATCAGCATTACGCTGACCAGCAGCCCACTGGTATCTCTGACACCATTTGCATCAACAGGCCAGGCAATTTCTTTCTCTGCAAAAATGACGGCCATTATCATTACTGTCTGAACCCCTGTATTGTAAACAAAAAATGCAGCCAGATAACGTTTAAGTGCGATCTGATCCTGCAACTGGACAAATACTTTGATCAATTCCTTAAATCCCTTTGTGATATGAGCCTTCGCCAAATCTACCTTACCTGCACGGTTATAGATGTCACCGGGCAAACGGCGGTATGTTATCTGGGCAAAACCAGCCCACCATATACCAACAGCGAGAAAGCCGTATTTAACCGGCATACCGAAGCCCTTATATCCGACAAGAATTGAAGTAAGCAAAATGACACTGCCGATATATCCCAAAGAAAACCCTTTGGCGCTTAAACGATCCTGCATGTCAGGTGTGGCAATATCCGGCAGGTAGGAATT
>DJML01000006.1 GCA_002436505.1 Bacteroidetes bacterium UBA6491
TCGCTCACCGGATTATAGCGATGGAGTTCAAATATTCTCAAACATTGCAGCGGAGCCTGAACACCAGAACCTGTATGTTCTTTACAACGAATCCGACAGAATGGGAAACGGATATTTTATGCAAACAGTGTTAGGTGTCTGGTCAGGGCATGATACCGGTATGCTTAATATCCACTATGTAGAGCCAGCTTTCGCGCTACCGGGTCCTGACAAATTTTTTGGTGATTATCTTGACATTGATGTTGCCCATGGCAGGGCGCATATGATATATACAACAACAAATTTAGATGGGGATCTGCAGGTCAAGTATTCGGTTATTCCTATTATAAAAACTACAGTGCCTGAAGAAAGGTTATTCTCTGTCTCTCCTCACGGCAATGTGGCGGTCTCCTTTCAGAATTCGGCCCTTTATCTTTGTATAGACCATGTGAAGAGCTGTAAAATAAAGGTGGTAAATAAAAAATGGTCGGTCTTTCCTCGCAAGAGAGGTATTTTTAGTTATGAATTCTATAGTATGGGAAGCAAATCCGAAACTGCCCCTGTAAGGGAGTACAGGTCGTTCAAAACACCACATAAACACACAAAAGTAAAGGTCTCTTATGTGTGTTTTGAACAAGCTGATCATCGGTGTAGAAAAGTAAAAAGAAAGACAAAATTTAAACGAATGCAAGATGCAGCAGATATCAATTGATATTTCGTCTTAAAAAACCTTATTTTGCGAACTATTTTTTAACTATGGCGGCAAAAGGCGAAGAAAATACCGGAGTAATTCAGAAGATCCAGAAAAGATCCGGATGTCTATTACTAGTAATTGGTGCAGCAATGCTTGCATTTGTTCTTACAGACATAATTAGTGGGATGGGTAGATCCATCGGAATGAAAACGAACGTTGTTGGTGAAATTGCCGGAGAAGAGATTGCTCTCGAAGATTTCAACCGATATGTTGAGTTGGAGATCGAGAAATACAAACGCGGAAACCCAAACCGTCAGATAACTGAGGAATTTCAATCAGATGTACGTGATCAGGTATGGAATAAACTTATCCAGGAAAGGATCCTGGGCAAACAATATGATATTCTTGGCATAGATATCCACGGGGATGAGTTCTACGAAGCTGCTATTGAAGATGAGCAGATCGTAAGAGCATTCTCAGATTCTATGGGTATTTTCCAGGAGCCGATGTTTAAGAATTTCCTTGAAGTACAAATGCAGGAAGATGAGAACCTTTATCTAACATGGAAAACCTTGTTTGAGGACCCTCTGATTGAAAGACTGGAGGCAAGGAAATACCAGTCATTGTTGAAAGCGGGTGTTTATGCTACCTCATTGGATGCAAAAGCAGACTTTGATTACAGAAACGTAGCTGTAAGTGCTCAGGCGATAGGTCTGCCATTTATTACGATATCAGATTCAGCTATTTCATATACTGACGATGACCTTCTTGATTACATGAATGATCATTACGATGATTATAAACAAGATGAATATGTAAATATTGAATTTGCTGTTCTTGATATCAGGCCTTCTGCAGAAGATTCAGCTGCAGCGCTGGAATTTGTAACTAAATATGCTGAGCGATTCAGAAAAGCTGAAGATGACAGTGCATTTGTGACACTGCACCAAAGCCGAACCCCTTTCAACCCGGCATACCTTGCTCCGGGCGACTTTATGAATGAGGATATAGATGAACTGATCTTTGCGGCAGATTCAGGTGAACTGATAGGTCCGAAAATGATCAATGGAGCATATGCATTATACAAGATAAGTGACGTAAAACAAGATTCCGTTCCAAGTGTTCGTGCACGGCACATCCTTTTGCTTGTTGATGGAACCGATACTTCAGCGACCATTGCAAAGGGGAAAGAGCTTATAAAAGAGTTAAAAGCGGGGACAAAGAATTTTGAAGACGAGGCGATCGGAAACATCGACCGAACTGGTCCTGCAGGTGGTGATCTCGGATGGATGAAAAAAGGAGTAGGATCTGCGACAAATGAAGATGTTAGAAAAGCGATCTTTAAAGGGAACTACAACAAGGGTGATTATTTCATCACCACATCGAACTTCGGAGTTCATGTCGTTGAAGTAACCAGCGATAAGGTGACCAAAAGAGTGCAACTGGCTGTAATTGATAAACCGGTAATTTTCAGTAGCAATACAAGCCGAATGGTTGAGAAGCAGGCAAATGACATTTTCTTTATGGCAACACAGGAGGGAGGAGATTTCAGAGAAGCAATTCAGAACAAAGGTTTTAATGTCAACGAACAAACAGGTATAACTGAAAAGGATGATAAGTTAGCAGGTATAAGACTGCCAAAGACCATCGTAAGATGGTTGTATGAAGAGGGAAGAAAGGAAGGGGACATCTCCGATCCGTTCTTCATGAGAGACCAGTTTGTGATCGTGAAAGCGACAAAGATCGCAAAGGAGGGATTGCCTTCTATTGATGACGCAAGAGACAGGTTGACGATTGAGTACCTGAACGGCGAAAAAGGCAAAATACTTCTTGTCCAGGTGCAGGATGCTTTGAAAAAAGTGGACAATATGGATGATCTTGCAAAAACCCTTAACACACAGGTGCGGGTTATTCCACATGCAATTATGCAGGAAAATACGATTACTGGTATTGGTGTGGATCACAAAGTTCTTGGTCTGTTGTTCGGATCAGAATATGAAAAAATATCGAAACCTGTGATAGGAGAAGCTGGTGTGTATGTAGTAAGAGTTGACGGACAGGTTACCATGGACCGCGAAATGCCTGAGTTTAAATTAGACGAGTCTAAGGATATGGTTAAGAGAGAATTAGTTGGTGGTGCCGTAGAACAGGTAACTGTAAATGCACTTAGAGAGAAGTATGGCGTGGTTGATAAACGTTACAAATACTTCTGATAAATAAAATTCTCGCATTCAGATATGCGAAATAATGTTCGGGATGATTCGAAAGGATCATCCCGTTTTTTTTATCATTGTAGTTCTTATGAATGTGGTGTTTCTTCACGGTTTGTGCGAATCTCCCGAACTTTGGAACGGAGTGATACCGATCCTTGACAATATCCAGGGAATAAAAATATACGCACCTAAAATTCCTGGATTTGCCAATTCCGAGGTACCACAAAAAAGAGGAATAGATCAACTGGCTGATTTCCTGTTAAACGATCTTTCTATTCGCGGGTTTAATAATTTCAATGTATTCGGGCATTCAATGGGCGGGTATATTGCACTGGAAATGCTGTATCAGGCTCCTCAAAGGATTGAGAGCCTGGGTCTTATCAACTCCACTGTTCTGGCGGACGATGAGGCCAAAAGAAAAGCACGAGCTAAAAGTGTACAGTTCATCAGAAAGAATGGGGCGGATAAATATGTAAGAGAGCTGGCAAATTCAATTGTGGCACCATACAATGCACAAAAGCCGGAGATATGGAACAGTCTTGTTACCATCATGCAGAATAATTCAAAAGAAGGTGTCATCAATGCGCTAGAATCCATGGCGTCGCGTATGGATCATTCTAAAACGATAAAAGATGTAAGGATCCCTGTTCTGATGGCTGCAGGAAAAGATGACGCTATAATACCTTCTGCACGAGTTTTTAAGGAAGCAGTTTTGCCAATTTCATGTAGCGTTAAACTATTTGAGGGAGCCGGACATTGTTTGCCCATTGAGACACCGGTAGGNNCGGTAGGACTGGCCAAAATGATCGCAGAGTTTCTTTTAAAGCCAGATCGGAAGATCATCTGAGGACAGTTACCGTACCCGATAAGTTTCTGATGTCACCGTCGCAACCTCTGTAGCGCATGAGGTATACGTATGCATCCTGACATACCTTTTCTTCCTTAAATGTTGCATTCCAGCTCTGGATGTCATTTAATGCACTGTCAAATACCTTTTGGCCCCATCTGTTGTATATCTGCAGATGGTATTCCCTTTGTGAGATCTGTTCTGAGAACGGAAACAGATCATTGAGCCCGTCACCATTAGGTGTAAATGCATTTGGCACATACAGATCGTTTGCTAATGCATTCGGGTCTTCCCGTATAAAGACACTATCAATTCCAGTACATTTATATTTGTCTACCACCTGAAGAACGTAAAGCCCTTCACGTGCTACTCTTATTTTGTTCTTGTCGTCACCGGTGTTCCACTGGTAGCTGACAAATTGTTCATCTATTCCAATGGTTATTTCATCCCTGACGCAAATAGCGGTATCAATGCCCAGGTCTATTTCAGGAGAAGGTGTAATTAATAAGGTAATTGAATCGTACCTGGAGCATCCGTTTGTATCATAGACCAGTACGCTATATTTCCCTGGAGAGGTCACATTGATCGTTTGGCTGGTAGCTTCAGTGTTCCAGCTATAAGTTGCCATGTCGTCCGGAGCCACTAACGTGACATTAAAACTGTCACAATATATGGTGTCGTTCCCAAGGTCAAGAGGGATGACCGGGTTGATCACTTCCAGGGTATCTGAACTATTACAATGCCTTTGCCATACAGTTACCCAGTATTTGCCCTGATCAGTAATTGTTCTGAACCTGCCCGTTGATCCGTTATCCCACCGGTACCTGGATTCCGGTATTTCTCCTGCATCTATGGTATATGTGAATTCGTTACAAACGAAATAATAAGGTCCGATTTCAGGTTTGGTAGCAATGAACAGTCGTATCGAGTCGCGGTCAGTACACCCGATATCATTTCTGATCTGCAGGCTATAGGTCCCTGGTTTGTCAACTGTAAGGTGTCTAAAAGTATCTGCAGGGGAAGTCGACCACTTGTAATGTACATTTTCAACTCCTGCATCCAGTTCTCCGTTTACTGCTTCGCAATAAAGAGAATCTTCCGGGAGATCAAGTTTCACCTGGCTGGAATGGATAAATAAGGTGTCCGTACCGAAGCATGTGAAATAATAAACTTTAACAGTATATATGCCGGTATCCTTTGCCAACACACGTTTGCCGAATTTCCCGTTAGACCATCTTATAGATGTTGCTGTGGGGTAATCTGCTTCAAGATAAACCTCAAAATTATCGCAAACGTTTGTATCAGGTCCTATATCAACATTTATTTCTGAAAGAACCTCAATGAAATCTTCAGTAGTATCTGAGCAGTTTCGATCGTCCAGTGCTATCAGTTTAACCTTGTATTTCCCGTTGCCTGGATAAATATGCGTGGGATTGGTTTCAAAAGACATTGCTTCCGGATCATTCGGGTCACCAAAATACCATTCAAAATGTGTCGCCTTTTTACTTTGGTTAATGAAATTTACTGTATCGCTGCACTCCAGGTCTCTTTTAAAGAAAGCCGCAGTGATTATAGGCTGACAGTTATACACGTTCATCTGGTAATCCCTAAGGGTCTCATTGATAAGCAAACCATTTCTGTATTCCTTTACTTTAACCCCAACTACGAATTGACCAGTTTTATTCGGGACTACGTGCAATTCCCCCGATTTACGGTTAATGGTCAATATTGGATTTCCATGCATCTGGTTATTGGTAGTGTATCCTGCTTGCCAGGTAATTCCTTCATAAGGCGGGTTGGCCGGGAAATCAGGTCTTGGAAACGTTTGGGATGCCCCTTTGTATGGCTGGTACAATTCATAAACAAGTGAATCACCATCCGGATCAACTGCCGAATGATCCCATATCAGTTCTTCATTAGTGCAAAGGTAATTTGGCGGAAGTTTCTTGAACCTGGCCATGTTGTTCCATGAGACATCTTTTCTCGGAGGTATCTTCAGCCAGTAGGTTGCCCCGGTCCCTCCGGGAAATATCAGGTTTGAAATGGAATTATTCCTGCAACAACGCTGGAATGAAAGGATATAACCTTCGTCATTGGGTACTAATGTAATGGTCCTTTTATAGGTATACTGATCAATACATTCTGAACTTGGCGGAAGTGCGCAAACATAGTTGGCAACTTTTACACGTTTTGGCGATGAACGTTCTACCAGAATTGTGTCAATGAATGCGTTACTTTTAGCATTAAAAATTCCTATAATGGCGAATTTGTCCTGCGCAATTGCATCCGGATTCCCATTGAAACAGTCCAGATACAGTTCCATGACGATTTCATAACGCGTGCTGCTAAGTTGATTGTAATAGAAGTCGCCCCCAACGATATGAGTAGCACCTGAATGAAAATATCCAAGGCATAAAGCAATCATGTAAAAATGACGCAAACGTTTTTTCATGGGTGACTAAAGACTAGACGACATTTAATGCTCTAAAGTTGCATAAAGGTAAAGAAACATAATGGTCAATTCACTAGTTCCGGAAGTAATTAAAAGGTCAATTTATTGAAATCGACTATTTACTGTCCGCTGAGCTGCATGAATTGTTGCATGTATTCATTGGCTTTTTGCTCGTTGCCAGCGGCTTTGAATACTTCACTCATCATGTAATACGCTTCACGGAACTTTGGATTTGCCTGGATCGAAGCGTTGAAATATTTAGCTGCTTCGTTCAGGTTTTTCCTGTTGGAATTTCCCATCTGGAAATAGCAAAAACCGATCTGGTATAATAATTGATAATTTCCGCCCGAATATTGATATACCAGCAAATAATTATCAATGGCCTGTTGAAATCTCTGCTGAGCCTGATATATGCCGCCCAGGCCATAATAACCTGAACTGAAATTGTCCTTATAACTTATCGCCGTTTTAAATGCTGATTCGGCCTTATCAAACTCTTTTTTCTGGAAATAAATGAGTCCAAGCGTATAATATCCCCAGTAGTTTTCAGGTCTTAGATCGATGGAGATACCGGCTTCTTTTTCAGCTTCATCAAATCTTTTGGCTTCATATAACACCTGTGCAAGCTGTGTGTGGGCTTCTTCCTCCATTGAATCATATGCGATATAATCCTTGTAATAGAAAATTGCCGAATCGAGATTTCTTTGTTTATGTGCATTCCTTCCCCTGTGTATTGAATAGTTCTCTCTCTTTACAATAGCAGCAAGGGGCACTCCGTCCACTTCAATGGTATGTATTGTCCCTTTGGGAGGGAAATATCCATTCTTGATCTGAGTCGGAGATAAGGTTCTTGAGGTCCAGATCGCATAATCCCAGTTCGGCTTATTCCACTCCTGCTCTCTTGCCCAGTGCACTTTTATTTTTCTTATTTCTTGAGTTTTTTCATTGATCTGATCGATCTTATCTCTTAAAAATGTGTTTTCACTGTTAAACACATCTTCAGTGATAATGCCCTTGTCCTTATAGAACTTCAATTTATCGGCCTCATCCTTGTACTCTTCTTTCTGGCGTTCTAATTCTCTTAGTTCTTTGCCATTCTTTTGCCATTTGTCGGCATAATACTGGAGGCTAAGTGTCTCGTTATTGCTAGCGACATTGGTGAAATTTTCATCAATGTTTTCATTTTCGATGAGCCACTTCATTGCAGCTTTCGGTGATTGACACCAGTAGTCGGTTTCGTAATTGCCATAGGCTCCGGCAACACCGCCAACCAATTCATTATAGTAAACATACTGGAAAGGATGGTTCCTTATCATCCACCAGGTTGTGTTTAACATTAATAAGGACAAAACGGTCACAGCAGAGATCCTTACCCATTTGTTCCAGGAACTTCCTATGATAAGTTCCCATCCACCGGCTGCAAGCACTACTATCGAAGGATAAATGAATAATAGGTGACGCCATCCATTATAAAGCGCTGAATCTTTGTAGATGATATAGGCCATCGGAAAGATAAAAGTGAATGCAGAAATTGCTATCACGTTTTTTGAAATACTTTTCCAGGCCTTTTTAAAGAACACGATAAAGAATGCAATACCCGCAAGAACGAAAAGCGGAACAGTTATTAAAATCAGTTTAGGACCGTAATACCACGGGAATGACTTCATATAATACCGCGTACCATCGAAAATTTCAAAAATGTGAACGAAGCTGAATTTTTCGAAATTCTGCAATGCGTTGAATGGATGGTTTACGGGGTCTTTGATAGCTGCCGGCCAGAAAATGATACCAATAACATAAGCTATTAGTACCGCTACAATTCCTGGTTTTATAAAGCTCAGGAAGTATTTGAACTCCTTGCCTTTGTGCTCTTTTAATGTCAGAAGAAATTTGATGCCTGCAAACAGGACGAGATAAGCGAAGACCAAAAGGCCTCCCACTCTTATACTCATCAGAATGCCCATGCTTAATGCTACCATTACCAGAGATTTAAGACGGACCCGGGGAAGGTCTTCTACAAATCGTATGATATAGAAAATACTGATAACGTAGAAAGCAAGGAACGGTATATCTTTTTGGTTGTTAAAGCTGTGGCCAAATATGGTAGGTGTCAGTAATAGCAGCAGGAACCCAAATACAGCTGTTCGCCAGTTGAAAAGTTTTCTAGCGATCAGGGCGGTAAAGATCAGACCGAGCAGAGCAAAGATCGAAATAACAAGGTGGCGGGTCTCATAGATATCAAACGGAGAAATATATTCATTCACTGTTGCTGTAAGCAGGTTCACGAACGGTCCGTAATTTACCAGGTGGTTATGCAACTTTCTGTCCTGGTCAAGGTTACGTTCATCTTCCCCTCCGGTCTGGAAATAAGAGATGACCTCGGTAAAGTATTTTCGGTCCTCGGGCTCATCCCAGGTTGTTCCGTAGTCGAAGCTTAGAAGAGGGTAAATGATAAATGTAAAAACGCAGAGTATAGCATAGATAAACCGGTAGATCTTATGATTCCCGTCAGACCAGTTTATTTTCTTTTTGAATGGGCTGCTAATGAACCAGTTAACACGTCCTCTGATTGCTTCAATGACCGGGGCAACGGGAGACGGTTTAAATTGTTTTTCCTTTGCTTTGACCAATGGGATCGGCATGGATTTGAAACCATGGTATGCGGCCATCTGCATAAAGCGATAGGCATTAAGCTTATTAATGGTCTCAATATATTCCAGCAAGCCAGAGTTAGATGCTTTTTTGGTCCCGACGACAGCAAATCCTGTTTCAGCCCCTCTGCTCTCTACAGGTGTAAGCACACGTGAAGCGAAATTAAACCAGGCACGGCCAAGGTCAAGTTTCTGTCCTTTGCTTTTAGAATCGGTCACATATAAGGTGTCTGCGTCAAGCGCTGCTTTTTTTTGCTTAAATGACTGAATATAATTTGAAAGGTGCGCGATATTTTTATAATCCAAAACTCCCAAATACCCTGCACCAGTAGCTTCGATATGTTCCCTGATCGATACTGGCTGAATGGCCTTTACCTTTTTCATGTCCGGAAAAGATTGGCCGGCAACCAGAAAAATATGCTGGTCGTAAGATAGATTCATGACAATAGAATCCACTTCCTTCGCTTGATCCGGTGTTTGGACACCAAGGATGACAAGTGCCATCGTATCGTTAACGCTCAATGTAGAATTCTGTGTCTTGTTGCTTTTGGTGTTCATGTTGCCCGTATGTTCTGCCTTTGGCAAATATGCCAAAAATTAAACCAAATTAACAACGAAAGAGGGGCAGTTTGAAGACGAATTAAGATTTCTAGAATCTAAGTACGGCGTTAATCTTAACACCGAATTTCTGATCATTGAAAAAAGGGTTCTGATTCTCATTGTTCAGGTAAGTTACACGATGTATGAAATCAATTCTGATAAAACGAAGGATGTTCTCAACGCCATAACCTACTTCAACATATGGTATTGAAGTAAACCGACCAACCTCGGTAACGGTATAACCCGTTTCTGCAGAAGTTGGTATCAAGGACAGGTTCTTTTCGCTTATCCTTCCATATACGGCTTTCCCGTTCACAAATGATCTCCACTTCAGCCTTTTCAAAAGTGGAACACGGTTAAGAATGAGGCCGTTGAACTGATGTTCGTAATGTGCTGATACATATTCATCTGCAACAAATTCGAAGAAATTCATCAGGTTATAGGTTTCTTTATTTGAAAACACCGACTGGTTACCTCGCATAACGAACAGCGAAGGATATGGAATTGCGCTGTATGTTTTTCCTGCTTTTATGTTGTATTCAAAGGTTCCGAGATTCGCGAGACTCTGGTATTGCCACAGGTGTAAATTGATCTGATCGTATTCGAAATCGCCATCCAGTAAATTGTTAAATCCGTGGGTATATCTGATGTTTAAGACAGGGGCTTTCAAGTTGCCCAGGCTTATTCTTCTGTTCTGGCGTATGATAAATAGTTCTTTATGTGATAACCGTCCTTCAAGAGTTACGGTAGACATTGTATAGTCCGAAGAGCGCATTCCCGGAATTTTCGGGTCAGAAAAATATTCAAAATTAAAATCCCCTATTGGTTCAAATTCGAGTGATTTTCTTTGTAAAAGTATTTTTTGTGTATACCCCTTAAAAAGTTCCTTCTCGGCATGGACCAGGTATTCAGTCGTTCGGTTTAAGCGGTTGGAACCGAGCAGTGAGAAGGCGTCGAAGAGAGCAGATGTGCCGTAATCACGGTCTGTAACGCCTATTTGTTCAATATCTCTTTTATGAAAAGCACCAACCTTGGCCCATTTCGTTCTTGAAATAATATACTCTGCCGACCCCATCCATTTGAACTGCTGATCCAGGAACCCATATGCGCCATAACCTTTTAACAGCCAGTGTTTGCTAAAGTCTTCGTTGGTCCTAAATCCAATTCTTGTCCTAAATCCTTCAAGGCTGTTATAACCGCCGAGGTAGTGATATGGTCCTATTTCTATCTTACCGAATGGCCGGTATCCCTCGACAAGAAATTCCACAACATCCACATAAGTTTTAATAATTGGCTGATTCTTGAGTGAATCTACCATTTTATAGATCTTTATATCTGATTGTGAGATTCTTTCATGTCTGGCGGAGTCCCAGAAAATATCGTTCATGTCTCTGGCCTGATCCAATACAACAAGTTTCTCATCGTAGAATTTTAATTCATGTTCCTGGTTAACCTTAATGTTTTCATTGGAATTGTAATAAAGGCCAATCATACCAACAGTTTGTTCCGTGATCTCTGAAATGTCAATAAGTACACGCAATTTAGACGGGACCCATGCCCCAGGTTCAATCTCAGAAAGTGTCTGTTGGATCTTTAATTTCTCTATGAAATTTATGTTCGCATCATTGGTGATCTCGACTGAGATCTGTTTTATGGCATAACTTTCTGCTGTGATCCATATCATTCCTTTGAAAACAAGATCCAGTTTGTTCTTTGGATGAAGCCTTATCTGGTAGCATCTGAAGCCGTCAATATAGACGCTGTCAACCAGTTGATATACATAATATGACAATGCCTGACTGGAGATCGGTGAAATGAAATCTTTGTCCAGTATGTACAGGTTATTGTCGTAGAAATTGTATTGTTGAAATGTAGAACCCAGCAACTGGCTTACATAACTGTCGTCTCCGACACCAACACCATTCACTTTGCTGGCCTTTATCAGCTCACGTGTTCTTCTTGGTGTTTTTCTGTAATAATAGTCTGAGATCGTTTCGGAAACAAATACCGGCAGAACAGGTATAGCCTGTGAATCTGCTTTTAACGTAGAAACAGTATCGAAAAGCGGTTCGACCGCTTTGAAGATTTTCCTCTTTTTAAAATTATCAGCAATGTTGTCGATGGCCAGTTGAACTTTTGTGTAGCTCTCGTATTCATAATTCTCAAGCTTGTCAATGTTGTAGTTCTTCCTGTTATCCCTTGCCTTTTCAATAATGGCAATGGCAGGGTTTACCCCAGGTTTAATGACCACTTCATCCATGAGATCGGATTCTGGCATCAGGTGAACATTGATCTGTTGTTTTTTATTTCTGACGACAGCTTTAGTAACAGGTCTGTAACCGATAAAACTAATGGTCACCGAATCCACCGGTTTTGTTGTACTTAGTTCATAATACCCGTCAAAATCTGTTATTCCGCCAATTGCAGTTCCTGTAAATTGTACAACCACAAAAGGCAGAGGTTCACCGGTTTCTCCATCAATGACCTGACCTGTAACAACCGTTTGAGCAACGGCCAGTCCGGCTGATAATAATAAGCAAAGTGTTAGTATTAATTTTTTCACTGAAATTGTTCGGCCAAATTAATTAAAAAGATCAATGGTTCCCACACCTGAGATGTTTTAAAACCATCATAATTTATCTCAGATTATTGCTCACATCCTTATAACGGATCAAGAAAGTTTCTTAGTGCCGTCAAGAATGCACCAGGATTTTCAGCATGTATCCAATGACCTGATGTTGGGATTGTAATGAATTGGGCATCAGGGAAATAGGAAATGATCTCCTCTTCATCGTCCTTTCTGACGTATCCTGAATATTCGCCTTTAAGAAACAATGCAGGGCCGCTAAATGGCCATGCCAGGTGAACAGAATCGATGATGTGTTCATAGTTGTTTCTGATGGCCGGCAAGTTCATTCTGTAGCCGTAAATCCCTGTCTCCATCAAATAGAGATTCTTGAGTAAGAAACTTCTGATGTTCTGGTCTTCAATAAACCGGCTCAATTGCTCGTCAGCATCGGATCTTCTTTCCACTTTGCTGAAATCGATACTATCGAGGGCATCCATAAGTTCAATGTGTCCTCCTTTATATGCTCTGGGGGCAATGTCTGCAACGATCAGAGATCGGACCTTATCAGGGTGCATCGCTGCAAACTTCATCGCCGTTTTTCCACCCATTGAGTGGCCAAGGATATGAGCAGAACTGATCTGCAAAGCATTGAGTAGTTCAGCAAGATCATCCGCCATCTCTTCATACAACATCGAGGGCGCATGAGGGGAGTGTCCGTGATTTCTCTGATCAACAGTGTATACGGTATAATCAGCGCTTAACTTTCGGGCAATGTTATGCCAGTTGTCAAGCATTCCGAATACCCCGTGCAAGATAAAAACAGGGTCTCCGGCATCGCCGTATTTCTTGTAGAAGAGTTTCATGTTGTTCATTCACAACATGCAGTGAAGCTAGTTGTTTGAAACGCTGTCACCTAAAAACCCGTCAACATCATGGAACTCGAGGTTAAATGCTTCTGCAACAGCTCTGTATACTACTTTACCATTGATCACATTTAATCCCAGTCTCAGGTTCGGATTTTCAGTACATGCGCGTTTCCATCCCTTGTTTGCCAGTTCAATGGCATAGGGCAATGTTGCATTTGTCAAAGCCAGAGTAGACGTAAAAGGTACAGCTCCCGGCATGTTGGCAACGGAATAATGCACTACGTCATCAATGACATATATAGGATCCTGGTGTGTGGTTGGTTTCGTGGTCTCAAAACACCCGCCCTGATCTACCGCAACATCTACCAGAACAGTACCCGCT
>DJML01000023.1 GCA_002436505.1 Bacteroidetes bacterium UBA6491
CTTATATGGCCTGTGATCTTCTTTACGTTGGCATCGGCCTGTAAAGAACTTCTGGAGACGTTAAGCGGAATGTCAGGAGAATCGATCACGCCATGAAGGAGCATCAGGTAATCCGGTACAATATCCTTTACATCATCGGTAACATATACCTGGTTGCTGAAAAGCTGAATTTTGTTTCTGTTGGGATCGACCTCATTTGTGATCTTAGGAAAATAAAGTATTCCAGTTAGATTGAATGGAAAATCTACATTCAAATGGATCCAAAACATAGGGTCCTCCGACATCGGGTAAAGGGTCTTGTAAAACTCGAGATAATCCTCGTCCTTCAGTTCAGTAGGAGATTTCTTCCACAGTGGTTGTGTCTGGTTGATGATCTTTCCTTCAAATTCGATCTCAATTGGAAGAAATTTGCAATACTTGTTAAGCATTGTGCCTATCCTGTGACTGGAAAGAAACTCTGAAGACTCCTCATTGATGTGAAGTATAATGTCAGTTCCGTACTTTTTTCTGGTTCCTTTTGTTATTTTAAAGTCGGTCGTTCCTTCGCACTGCCAGCGAGCGGCTTCTGCACCTTCAGCATAGCTCAGCGTGTGGATCTCGACTTTGTCAGAGACCATGAAGGATGAATAGAACCCAAGCCCGAAATGACCAATTATATTCGCATCTTCCTTGCTGTCCTTAAATTTTTCAACGAATTCTTCTGCTCCTGAAAAAGCGATCTGATTAATGAATTTGTCGATTTCATCAGCTGTCATACCAATACCTCTGTCCGAGATGGTAATGGTTCTTTTTCCTTCATCTACTTTTACGGTTATCTTTTGATCCGTAAGTTCAATCTTGGCTTCGCCCCTGGAAACCAATACTTTAAGTTTTTGCGTGGCATCTACGGCATTCGAGATCAATTCCCTTAAAAAGATCTCATGGTCCGTATAAAGGAACTTCTTTATAATGGGAAAAATATTTTCTGTATTAACCTGAACTTTTCCTTTTTGCATATTCTTTCAATTTGGACATTGTTATTCAAAAACCAGACCAAAGATCAAAGAACTGACTGAATTGCAGGTCACCTGACGAATTTTCACTATTAACAAGGGCAACCAGTGGCCAAAGGCTCTATAGTGGTCATAAATGACATTTATTATTCTGGATCTTGCCTCATGGGAGAATTGCCCTCAAGATTTCCGTCATCTTAATAAAAATGAATAAAAAGCAATTACAAAAGTTGATTTGCAAGGTTCGCTAACTCGCTTCTTTCTCCTTTTTGCAGAGTGATGTGGGCAAAAAGCGGATTGTTCTTCACTTTGTCAATGACATAAGAAAGTCCATTGCTTTCTGCATCCAGATACGGGGTGTCGATCTGATTAATGTCACCGGTCAGAACGATTTTGGTATTCTCTCCGGCACGTGTAATGATCGTTTTAACTTCATGTGGAGTAAGGTTCTGCGCTTCATCGACAATGAAGAAGACATTCGCCAGTGTTCTGCCCCGTATAAAAGCAAGAGGCGCAATGGTTATCTTCTCATTCTGAACCATGTCGTCGATCCTGGCGTATTCCTTATCGCGTTCACTGAACTGATTTTTGATATACTTAAGGTTGTCCCATATAGGTTGCATATATGGATCAACTTTTGAATTTATGTCACCGGGTAAAAATCCAAGATCCTTGTTGCTTAAAGGAACAATAGGACGGGTAACATAGATCTGCTGGAACTTTGACCGTTGCTCAAGTGCAGATGCGAGAGCCAGCAATGTTTTTCCGCTTCCTGCTACCCCGCGTATCGTCACTAGCCGTATGTGAGGATCCATTAGAGCCCTGATGGCAAATGTTTGTTCCGCATTTTTAGGCTTAATGCGTGTAATGGTCTCTTTTTCTACCCGATCGATTATATTTTCAGCGCTGTTATATACTCCCAGGACCGATTTCCGGCCATTTTTCAGAATATAAAAATGATTGCTTGCGAGTTCGGTAATTTTTAATTCTGCAGCCGTAGCCTTATTAGTCGTGAACATTTCATCGATCACATTGGATTCAATGCCCTCTATGGTCGTCATTCCGGTATACAGGACATCAAGATCCTTGACTTTCCCCGTCTCGTAATCTTCTGCAAAAAGATTAACAGATCGTGCTTTTACACGAAGGCAAATGTCTTTTGAAACAAGAATCACCTTTAATTTCGGATGATCAAGCTGGAGGTCGAGGCAGGTATGAATGATCTGGTTGTCGATCTTATGCTCATCATAGGGGGCCAGTTCCTTGTATTTCTTGCTCGACGGCATTATCACTTTTAACTTCCCCTTGTTTTCGCCTGGCAGAGGGACCCAGCTCGTAAGAAGATGCTCCTTTGATAATTCATTAAGGAATCGAATGAAACTTCTGGCCTCATAATGTTTGGTATCGTTGCCTTTTTTGAATTTATCCAGCTCTTCAAGGACCTGGATTGGTATGATTACATCATGCTCCTCAAAATTTGTTACCGCATCATGGTCAAATAAAATGACGGATGTATCAAGTACAAATAGTTTATTTACATTCTTCTCAGCCATACATCGAAATGTTACGTGAAGTTACTACGGATTATGTCGAAATTAAATGTCAAATTGATTCAACCTTTCCACATTTGGGGGATAAAAAACAGGATTGTTCTTACAGCTAAAATCTAATGTGGCGTAAGCAGGTTATTGTTAGATGATTATCTAAAATTGATTAAAAATGTGTTAAAAAGACTGGGAACATGATAAGTGATAATAAAGAAGAACCGGCTGTTCTCGGTTAATTGAAGAGAATCAGCCGGCCCTGGATTTTAATTTAATAATGTTCTGAACTTTCAGCGATCTATCAGATCTGACCAGCTATTGCTTCGTTAACATTTATTATATGGTCTCCAACGCGTTCGATCGATGCAAATAAATTACTGTAGATCATACCGGCTTTAACCTTGTAGTTCCCTTTTTCGATATTTCTCAGATGTTCTTTTCTGATTTTATTTCGAAGTTCATTTATCTCATTTTCCTTTTCACGTGCTTTGTCAAGATTAACATGTTCGTAGTCTTTGTCAAGGTGCTCCTGCATGATATCAAAAGCTTCATCTACCTTGTCTAGCATGTTGCTCAGCTTATCCCTCTGCGTTTGATTGAACCAGACCTTATCTTCATTTTTACGCTCAATTCCAATTGACATAACATAGTAAATGTCTGCGATACGTTCAAGATCATTAACGATCGAAAGGATACTACGAACCCTTAAAGAAGCCTTTGGTGTTAGTTCACCTTCAGAAACTCGGGTCAGATAGTTGGTTATCTCTATCTCAATGCGATCTGTTATTTCTTCATATTTAGCGATCTTCTTGATCAGTTTTTTCCTCTTTTTGGTATCCGTTTCATTGATAAGATCTTTCATCTTACCATTCATGCGGTGCGTTAACGTGGCGAACTTTGCTGCTTCCTTTTTTGCCTCAAGGATCGATAATTCAGGAGTGGTAACAAGTCCTGAGCTAATATATTCCAGTCTGAATATTTCGTCCTCTTCACCTTTTGAAGGTACGCTAAAGGTTGCTATTTTGACAAGCAGCGGTACGAAACCGATCATAAGAAGAACATTCACCAGGTTGAAAGTAGTATGGAATGCCGCCAGGGCGATCGTGGCCGACTCTCCGTCAGTAAATGGATCACCAGGCACTATTGCTGCTACTAATTTTAAAAAGAACGGGATCAGAAAGACCATCCATGTCACACCGATGACATTAAACATAGAGTGTATACGTGCTGATCGTTTTGCGTGAACATTTCCCACAAGAGACGCCAATTCTGCAGTTATCGTTGTACCGATATTTTCTCCCAGGATCATGGCTGCACCGACGTCAAAAGGTATGATCCCTTTGAGCACCATGGTGAGGGTCAGAGCCATTGCTGCACTTGAAGACTGTATAACGATCGTAACCAGGGTACCCAGTATTACAAACATGAATCTTCCTAGCAACGGAGAGTCTGAGTATTGAGTAAAGAATCCTATCAATGGAGAAGTGTGGTCAAGATTTGGCACTGCATCTTTAAGAGCACCTAAGCCCATGAACAATAACGCAAAACCAATGATTGTGTTAGCTGTGGCTTTGGTCTTCGACTTGGCAAAAAATAGCATTGGTGCACCAATACTGATAATTACAAGCGAATAAGCTGATATACTTATCTTAAATCCGAATACCGAGATCAACCATCCGGTTATTGTGGTTCCTATATTTGCGCCCATCATAACCCCGGCCGATTCGACCAGAGAAAGTAGTCCGGCATTTACGAAACTAACCGTCATTACTGTTGTAGCCGAGGAGGATTGTAGTAACCCGGTGATAAGAAAACCACTGATCACACCGAAGTACCGGTTTGAGGTCATTCCGCCAAGAATCTGTCTCATCTTGCCACCAGCCCTTTGCTGCAAGCCTTCGCTCATAAGCTTCATACCGAAGATGAAAAGTCCCAGAGAACCTATAAGAATGAGTATCCTGACAATTCCCCATGGCCTTTCTGTTTCTAATTTGCCTGCAGATGACCATACCATTTCCTCTGAGTCCTCAAATTCTTCAGGAGACATATTGATCAGTTTGCCACCGTCTTTCCTTGAACCAACCTCCCATATATACTTCTCAGCGCCGGCGAGATAGTCAATGGTCGTTGTGGTGCGGTCCCCAGAGATCACATTGGAATATTTCCACGGCTTGTCCTTGTCAATTTTCCTTTTATATCGGATCACAAGTTGATCAACTTTTCCTACAACAGAATAGTCAAGATTCCAGGAAAGACTTCCTGAAGCTTCTTTTCCTTTTGCATGAAGATTCTGAAATGATTCAGATGTGATCTCAGTTAGAACCGGCTGTTCCTGAATGGTGTCAGTAGAATCATTCTGAGCGAAACTGTAAAGAAAGCCGGACAAGGCTAATGCGGTGATAATGAGGTGTTTGTGCATTGTGTTTTTGTCTTTTGCAAAAGTAATATTTGTATTGGAAACAATCGAATCGCAAAAACGTCAATTTGCCAACACGGGGATCAAATTTCACAATATGATCTATCACACCCGATAAGGTATCAATAATATGAAAATCACTTTGAATGTAATAGAAAACGCCTCTTATTACTTCTGAACAATAGTTGCAAAAACCGGTTAATTCACTGGTTACATTGTCATTATGATCAGAATTGATGTAACATAAAGATATCGAAGTGTCATGATATCAACCAACAGGTGAGATTTTATGGTTGTGGAATAATATATACAGGGTCCGTTGGTTGTTATTTTCTCACTGTTAATAAAAATTCACTCACAACAGAAGGACATTTGAACGGGTCGAAGTAACGTAATCCCTGTCAAAGGAATGTTTTGAGAATATAACCCACAGCAGCGCCACCTCCTACAAGCCACATTGCGCCAATTTTGGGTAGCTTAAAAGTTATGATCGTGCTTAGGATAGCGATGGTCCATGATTGCCAGTCAATGAGCATATCTCTGCCCAGATCAATGGTTACTGCAACCATTATTCCTACTGCCCCAATATTTACTGCATCCAGAAAGCCGGAGGCAAGCTTTGATCCCCTGATCTTAGGTACCAAAGGATTCAGGAGTAAAACAAAAAGGAAAGAAGGCAGGAATATTCCGGAGGTCGCTGCGATGGCTCCCCACAGTCCGTTGATCTGATATCCGATGAAGGTTGCAGTGGATAGAACCGGTCCTGGAGTGAACTGGCCTATTGCAATTGCATCAAGTAGTTCCTGTTTGGTCAGCCATCCAAGTTTATTGACGAGTTCTCCATCAAGGTACGCCACCAAAACATAGCCACTGCCAAACAAAACGGCTCCGATTTTTAAAAAAACAAGGAATAATTTAGCGGTCGATATTGTTTTGATTGTCGATGTACCTGCGGTAAGCAATATCAAAGGGCTAAAGGACCTTAAACCTGATCCTGGCTTTCTGTCTAGAAGTCCGAACCATGCCAGACCTATCAATCCTGCTCCTAAAATTGCCATTATCTCACTTACTCCGAGGAATGAAACGACTATTACAAGGACACCAATGACGCCTAATTTCCATGTTTTAAGTGCTTTCTTGCCTAATTTCAATATAGCACTGATGATAATTGCTATTACTGCTGGTTTTATTCCAAAAAGATACGGTTCAACAGCCGGGACAGTGCCATATTCGACATAAAGCCAGGCCAATATCCCTGTCAGTATCACCGCAGGAAGAATAAAGGAAATACCTGCTATAAAAAGTCCCTTCCACCCGGCACGTTCATGACCACAATGCATGGTCATTTCGGTAGAGTTAGGTCCCGGGATAAGGTTTGTTGCTCCAACCAGATCCAAAAAATGCTGATGAGACATCCATTTTCGTTTTTCGACGACCTCTTTCTCCATCATGGCGATGTGCGCAGCAGGACCACCAAATGCGATGAATCCTAGTTTCAAGAATACTTTGGATATTTCGATCAGGGAATTTCTTTTAGACATCAGGGAGTTCTCTTAAAATAGATGAACCATGTAAATGGTGGGATTGTTTACTAAATGCCCTTAAAACTGCAGATGGAAGAATCAAAGATTACCTGGTTTTTAAAATAGTTTTAGAAATCATTCCACCATCTTCTGTCTCAATTTTGATAAGATAAAATCCATCAGGTTCAGGGATGGTTATACGGATGATATTTGAGTCAAAGTTCCCGCCTGATTTTATCTGCTGCCCGGCCGCATTATAAATAGCATAGTTTCTGCAACGTAGATTATTGCTTAAATCAATAAGAATTTCACCATTTGTAGGATTAGGGTAACATGCAATGTCATTGGCTGGATCCTTTTTAATTCCTGTACTTTTTAAGTCAAAGATGTAACATGCTCCCGCGGATGAAATAAAATTGCTTCCTTTAGAATCAGTGTCTTGCCATCGTGCACCGATGATGATAGATGTACCGTTGAAAGCAAGGCGTCCGAATGCATCTCCGGCAGTTCTATCACTTGCGGCAATCTTTTGGATCTCACTCCAGGTACCGTTGCTGTTTCTTTCAAAGATATAAGCTGCACCAGCATCCTCTGAATAGGAAGCCCCATCCTGGTCATAGTCATTAAATTGGGCTCCAGCAACAGCATATTTGCCAGAAACAGTAACATTTATTGCAAGCTTATCTCCAGTTTTTCTGTCATTATGTACAACTTTATCTGTTTCTTTCCAGTTACCACTCCCATCTCTTTCGTAGAAATAAGCTGCACCTGCACCTGTCAAAGAATTACTGCCATTTCCATCCGTTGTCTCATTCGGAGCCCCAACTGCAATAATGTTACTATCAATAGAAACAGAACCAAAATTAGCATCTGCTTTTCTATCTGAGGCAACTAGTTTTTTTACTTCTTTCCACATACCAGATCCGTTCATTTCGAATACATAGGCAGCTCCAGAATTTATCATATAATTTGAGCCTGAAGCATCATATGAATGTTTTGTGGTCCCGAGCACCAGGTACTTCCCGGATGCATCAATTGATGAGCCAAACTCGTCATTCGCTTTTCTGTCAGAAGCTATAAGTTTTTGATGCTGCTTCCAAACTCCGGAACCGTCTTTTTTAAAAACATAACATGCCCCAGCTTCAGACACAAAATTCCCGCCTATTGAATCAGTGCTGTTTTTAGTTGAAGAAACAAATAAATAATCACCGCTCATTGTTACACCGCTGCCAAACTTATCTCCGATACTTCTGTCGGATGCAACAACTTTTTGCACCTCTAACCATTGCCCTGAGCTATTTCGTTTGAAAACATACACTGCTCCTGCAGCTTCTAGATTATTGGCCCCGTTTGCGTCAAAATCATGACCGTATGCTCCCACAGCAGCATAATTTCCGTCAATTGCTACAAATAGACCAAAAACGTCGTTTGCTCTTCTATCTGAGGCAACAAGTTTTTGTTTTGTATTCCAGTTCCCATTGCCATCATTCTCAATAATAAAAGCAGCTCCAGCCTGATTTAACATGTTTGAAACATTCTNNAAACATTCTCGTCATAGTCATTAGAATGTGCACTTACTATGGCATATTTCCCGGAAATATCGAGAAGCAATCCATATTCATCATTCATGTGTCTGTCATCTGCAGTTCTTTTTGCTACTTCTTCCCATTGCTGTGAGAATAAAAGTGTAGGAAATAACAAGAATGCCATTAGGCTGATGTTGATATATTTCATAAAGTAAAAATAAATAATATTCAGAAATTCTCTACAAGAAAATTCAGAACGGTTTACTTCAAAATAAACTCCATACTCCTGGCCAGTAAAGGCTGCATGAACACATCTTCATCAATGAAAGGAACGTGTTCCCTGTAATCCAGAACCCAGTTTTTAAGTTCCGTGGATGTGTCTTCATCACGGAATTCAATTCCCTGTGCGGCACACATCAGTTCGATGGCCAGGATCTGCTCAGTATTTTCAATTACCTCAAGACATTTAACGGCTGCATTCGCGCCCATGGAAACGTGATCCTCCTGTCCGTTGGAACTGACAATTGAATCTACAGATGATGGGGTGCAGAGTTGTTTATTCTTACTTGCGATCGATGCCGCAGTGTATTGAGGGATCATAAATCCAGAATTCACTCCTGAATTAGCAACAAGGAAGTGTGGCAGGTTACGCTCGCCTGATACCAGTTTATAGATCCTTCTTTCTGAAATGCTGCCTAATTCTGATACGGCCATTGCCAGAAAATCCAGATGCAGTGCCAGCGTCTGGCCATGGAAATTACCGGCTGACAGGATCAGATCCTCTTCAGGGAAGATATTCGGATTGTCTGTAACAGCATTGATCTCAGTTTCAATAACTTTGGTGACGGTTTTAATGACGTCATATGTGGCACCATGCACCTGAGGAATACATCTGAAGGAATAGGGGTCCTGTACGTGCACTTTATCTCTCGAGATCAATTCGCTATCTTTTAGATGATCCAAGATCGCTTCAGATACTTTTTGCTGTCCTTCATGCGGACGGATCCGATGACTATGAGGCAGGAATGGCTCTATTCTTCCATCAAAGGCATCGAGTGAAAGAGCGGAGATCTTATTTGCCAGAGAAAGTAACTTATGTGCCTTGAGCAGACAGAACACACCATAGGCGCTCATAAACTGAGTGCCATTTATCAGGGCTAATCCTTCTTTTGCCTTAAGATGAATGGGTGAAATGACCTCCTTACTCATTACTTTAAGACCATTTGCGTAGACCATACCTTCACCTACCAAAGGCAGCGCTAGGTGAGCTAAAGGCGCAAGATCTCCCGATGCTCCTAAAGAACCCTGTTCATAGATAACCGGTAAAAGGTCATTGTTTAACATTTCAAGTAACTTATGAACGGTCTGTGGCTGGATACCTGAATGTCCCTGACTTAGCGATTGTATCTTAAGCAAAAGCATCAGACGCACGATCTCCTTTCTGACCTCATTGCCGGTCCCACAAGCATGCGAACGAAGAAGATTTACCTGAAGCTGTTCTAATTGATCACCATGAATGTTGCGATCATAGAGCGAACCAAAACCAGTGTTGACGCCATAAATAGGTTTGTTGTCGGCTTTTAGTTTTTTATGAAGATAATCATAGCAGTTTTGAATCCTTTCTTCTGCTTCTACTGATATTGAAGTCTGAACCCTATCCGTCAGGAATGCTTCCAGATCATAAAGTTTAAGGTCTTTTCCGAGTATCATCTGTTCTTGTTTGACAATCTGAGTCTGGTTATCGTTTTTTTAGTGTTTTCTGAGAAATCCCCGCGCATCATCCAGTCGTAGTAGGAGGGGTCTTTAGTGAAAACTTCGGCAACTGTTTGTCCGCGATATTTTCCGAAGGCAAAAGAAGGCTCACCTGCAGCATTCAATTTTATTCTGCCCGCGAGATCAACCAACTGATCCTGTCCGGAAAATTTATGAAGGTAATCCATGTTTCCTTCAATTTCCGGATATCTTTCGATCTGAGCCTTTATGATCTCCCAGGTGGCCACTGTATCTGCTTTCGCAGTATGTGCATCTGTTAATTCTTTATCACAATAAAATTTGTAGGCAGCACTTAAATTTCTAGGTTCCATCCTATGATATATGCGCTGGGCATCAACAAATTTCCTTTTTTCGATCTCGATGTCAATTCCAACCCTGTGAAACTCTTCGACGAGAAGAGGAAGATCAAATTTATTTGAATTAAAACCTCCGAAATCACTGTTGCCAATGAACTTGTTAAGTTCATGTGCAATGTTCTCAAATGTAGGGGCGTCTTCTACGTCTTTGTTGTAAATACCGTGGATCCCTGACGCTTCTGGCGGTATAGGAATACCTGGGTTGATTCTGTGATAGTATTCATTTTCAGTCCCGTCCGGATCAATCCGAAGTGCAAAAATTTCTACAATCCGGTCATGGGCTGTGTTTACACCAGTAGTTTCAAGATCAAATACCACCAGAGATTTGTGAAGTTTCAATTTCATTTACTTTACGCAAAGGTGCAAAAAACCAATTTGAATTGCATTGTCGGAAAATGACGATCCTATCAATAGGTCTGGCAGTTGTTCATCTCAACGCCAAAACTGTTATTTTCTGATATAAAATTTTCCTTCAAGAAATTGCAGATCTTTGAGTTGATCCTGATATTGACCACTTTTGTACTAACCTTATGACATTAG
Source organism: Bacteroidetes bacterium UBA6491 (assembly GCA_002436505.1). GTDB lineage: Bacteria > Bacteroidota > Bacteroidia > NS11-12g > UBA9320 > UBA6491. The sequence goes on from DJML01000023.1 coordinate 10,671, forward strand.
TATTGAATAGTTTCAACTTTATACTTGCCAGTAAATCTCCCAGGAGACAACAATTGTTGAAAGAGCTTGGCTTAACTTTTGAAATTGCAACCATTGAGCACGATGAATTACTTCAGGATGAAATGCATCCTGATGAAGTTGCGGAACATTTGGCAGTAGAGAAGTCTCATTCAATGAAGGACCCCAAAGAAAATGAGTTGATCATAACAGCTGATACCATAGTGGTGCTTAATGGGGAAATATTACACAAGCCAAAAGACGAAAAAGAAGCAATAGAAATGCTGGGTAAACTTTCCGGTGATTCTCACAGGGTAGATACAGGTGTATGTCTGAGGTCAAAACATAAGGAAATTTCATTTACGGAATCCACAATGGTTACATTTCGAACCCTGGAAGACAAAGAGATAAAACAGTATGTCCAACAATATAAACCGCTTGACAAAGCAGGAGCCTATGGTATTCAGGAATGGATCGGATATATAGGCGTGGAACGCATTGAAGGTTGTTATTACAATGTAATGGGGCTCCCTTTATCCAGACTTTATTCAGCGCTAAAATCTTTTTAATTTCCAGCAGAAGAGAGTTCTTTTTCGATCGACTGGATCTTGCTTTCAGTATCCTGAAGCTTCTTACGCTCTCGATCCACGACATCATCAGACGCATTTGAAATGAATCTTTCGTTGCTGAGTTTTTTATTTATACCTACCAGGAATCCTTTAAGACGTTTAAGTTCAGCTTCAAGCTTCTCTTTGTCCGCGCTTTGATCTTCTGCTGTAATTCCTTCAAATTCAACAACCACTTCTTCTGCATTTACAAGGATGGTCCTGCCATCAAGTTCACCATTGTATTCAATATCAGAGACATTTGCCAGTTTTCTGATAACGTCTTCAAATGCTTTGTAAGCATCGTTTTGCGTTTTAATGTTCACTTTAACCGCAACTTTAGGACTTATTCCTCCCTGATTTCTTACTGAACGCAACTGGCTGATCAGTTCGATCGCTGCACTTGCATCCACAGATTCAATTTTTTTGACAACCGGCCAATCCTGTTGATTAATAAATGCGCCTTCACGATCATTTATACTTTGCCATAAATGTTCTGAAACAAAAGGAGTAAAAGGGTGAAGCATCCTCAACAGAACATCAAAATTCTCTTTGACCTTATCGAGATCATACTGAGGGATTTTATCTCCATAGTTTGGTTTGATCATCTCAAGATACCAGGAGCAGAAGTCGTCCCAAACCAGTTTGTAAACGGTCATCACCGCATCAGAGATCCGGAATTTGTCAAAGTAATCATTAATTACCTCAAGTGATTCGTTGATCCTTGTTTCCATCCAAAGGTGGATTCGATCTCCTGTAGATCCATAATATCCGTAGCGTTCGTTTGTAACCTCTAGTCCATTGATCAAACGAAATGCATTCCATATCTTATTACTGAAATTTCTTCCTTGTTCACAAAGCGATTCATCGAACAGCAGATCGTTTCCGGCCGGAGCAGACAGCAACAATCCAAGACGCACTCCATCGGTTCCGTATTTTGCCATAAGATCCATTGGGTCCGG
>DJML01000039.1 GCA_002436505.1 Bacteroidetes bacterium UBA6491
ATTTCCTTCCGGATCCGAATAACAGCACTACAGCAGCATTACCGAAATTCAAGTTCACAAATAAATCTTCTGTTGTGGATGTATTGAATGCTGAAATAGTAGAATATGCATGGGACTTCGGTGATCCTCTGGATCTGAATGATACCTCAAGTGAAAAACATCCTACATGGATATACGGAAACGATACAGCTTCATACTTTGTACAGCTTAGAGTGGAAACCATTCACGGATGTACAGATTCAATAATCAAGCAAGTGATCATTGGTCCAGACATCCTGGTATTCATTCCTAACGCGTTCTCACCTAACAATAGCGGACCATTAGGCAATGAAGGCTTCAAGGCTGTAACCAATGATGGAGTAGACTCGTATCACATGTTCATATTCAACCGATGGGGTGAATTAATGTGGGAATCTGATGATAAGGAATCTGAGTGGGATGGAACCTACCAGGGAGTTCCATGTCAACAGGATGTGTACTCTTACATGCTTAATGTTACTAGCTGGAGCGGAAAAGAATATACGTACAGTGGTACAGTAACGCTATTGCGATAAAATATTATGAAACTATAGTGATAAGAAAGCAGTGATTTTTCGCTGCTTTCTTTATTTAAATATTGATAGAACTATAGTTTAATGACAGTTTGATTATCCAATGTTTGAGAGATATTTTGTAACTTAGTAAATTATATTGACCACTACAGGTCTACAAATGAAAAAGCTTCTGCATAGTGTTTTTGTTCTGCTGTTTCTAACGACATCAGTTTATGCAGACCATATCATTGGTGGCGACATCACTTATACCCATTTAAAAGATCAAAAGTTTCAGATCAATGTTACAATGTTCAGGGATTGTGATGAGTGTCTGATAGCGGGTAAGGGAGGAGGAGACAATGCCAAAGATTGCGGCGGATTTGACCTTTACCTGTATACTGTTGAATCTTCATCATGCAGCAGGTCGCTGTTAGAGAAGGTTTCGCTTTCTTTCAACTCATACAGTTCAATCCTTAAGCTTTGTGATAATGCAAGATCGAAGTGCAGCAATTCACCGAATTTCAGTCACGGAATTGAAGCCCATTATTACAAAGGGGTTGTTGATTTTTCCAAATTCAGTGAGTACAAAAACTGTGGTTTTGAATTATCAATTCAAACACCAATGCGAAAGGATGACCTTACTAATGTTACAGGTGCCGAGCAGTATTTCTTCACATACTCAGAAATAAACCCTTGGATCGAACATAATTCTCCGCAGTTTAAATTCGAACCAAATTTATTGCTGAACTGCGGAAAGCAGTTCTCTGAGAATGTCATTGAAAACTTGAATGACGGGGATTCAATTGAGGTTTCACTCGTTACTCCTCTTAAATCAAGAAACACAAAACTGAGCTATGCTGCTGATTACTCGCAAACAATTCCACTAAAAGTATATTGCGGAAGCGATATTGATTGTAAGCCGGATGCGACAAGCACACCCTTCAAAGGTTTTTATCTGAACAAAGAAAATGGACATGTTGCCTTTACTCCTTTAAAATGCGATGAAAAAGCTGTAGTGGCCTATGAAGTAAAAAAGTGGACCAGGGACAAATTTGGAAAGTATCAGCAGGTGAGTAAGGTTCGGAGAGATATCCAGCTAACAGTATCCTCACTTTCTGCAAACAATACCCCGACTTTTGAAAGCGGTGGTCTTGAAGAACTATCAGCTTGTGTCGGACAAACTAATATGCTGTCAGTATATGCCAAGGACATTGCTACAATGACCCCTAACGGTCCTCTGCCTTTGGATACCGTTCATTTTGACGTCCTGAATGCTCCCGATGGTCTTACATATACCGAGAAGGTAATACCTGATGCACCCTATAGAATGCTGGAACTCAAGTGGGAACCAACCAATGGTCAGACTAGAGAAATATATTATGTGGTAATTAATTTGACCGACAACGCGTGTCCCTTGAAAGCGACAGCGGTTAAAACGATCAGACTTGTTGCCAAACCTGCACCTCAAATAGAGACGATTGTTGAGAAACTTGAATGCGGTTATTTCGTTTTCATGGAAAAGTCAGGTGAAGGGAAAGCATGGAAATGGAACCTGCAAAGCCTTTTTTCTGACTGGACCGGAACCCAGCGATCCGACACTTTGAAAATCACCAAACCCGGCAAGTATAAATTCATGGGCCAGGCAACAGGACCTAATGGCTGCGTCTCCTCAGAAGATACTACGCTCACTTATATGGAGAATGATATCATCATTGATCTTATTGATCCTGCGGTATTGAATTATTCTGGATGTATAAACGATACAATACACCTTCAGGCAGAAATTCAGACAGACGAAGCGTTTAGTGCAAGATGGATATTCAAAGATGGAAGACCTGACGAGTTCTTCGGAAAGAAGATATCGTTCTTATATAATGACCTGACTCCGGAACTTGAATTGTTCGTCGAGGTAAAAAGAGATAATTTAGTTTGCAACGATAACAAGGCCATCACATTAGATTTACTTCCACTTCCTGAAATTGAAACATGGAAGTTCAAAGAGCTTTGTTATGGTAGTGGTGACGTCAACTTAATGGACGGTGTTACTCCTTCAAGAGGTCAGTGGTATTATAGACATAAATCTGAACCGAATTGGTCCGTTGCCGAAAATAACTCATTCTCAACAACACTTTGGGAACACAAGCATTTTGATACAGAATACTTACTGCAATTCAGGGCATCAGACCCTGAAACGGGATGTTCAAATGAATCAGAAGCTAAGATTGCGATCAAAAGGTTACCATTGATGGAGCTGAGTGATCTGGATGTTTGTGCAAAGGGGAACAAATTCTTCCTCAGGGTAATGGTAGAAAAACCTTATGTTTACGAAACCGGGGCCTATTCCTGGACAGGACTTGACGATCTTACTGATTTTAGATCAGACGNNCCTTTCACTTGTTACAGGGGATGTTGACCTGACATATAATTATATGGATGGTATCTGCCTGTTCAAAACAGAACACAGCCTGTTTGTGAGTGAAAGCCCGGAGATCGATCTGGGAAATTATGCGCAAAGTATTTGTGACAATGAAAAGATAGAGATTGAAGACATCTATTTTGATAACGCCAAATGGAAGATTGAAACAGGTCCAGGAAATATTTATCCGGATCTGGAAAATCATCGAATCACGTATGTCCCTTCTGACAAAGAAATAAGCTCCGGATTGGCTACTATTTCTTTTGTAGCTGAAGGAAAAGGACTTTGTAAGGTTCTTAGTAAAACTGTATCAGTTAAAATCAATCCAAGACCTGTTATTGCAATTTCTGCGGAAACCTTTGAAGGTTGTTCTCCTTTTGGTCTTAACTTAAGATCGGTTTCTGAAAACGAAAATGTGTATTTGTCAGACGTGAATTTTAAATGGAATTTTGGAGATCCTGAAAGCGGAGCCCGGAATACCTCAGATGATCGCGATCCAGTACATACCTACAATTTGCCTGGAAAATATGATGTGGAACTGATCGCTATCCATGATCAGGGGTGTGAGTACCGTAATACTTTTGAGAAATTAGTTACGGTGTGGCCATCACCTGTTTCTAAATTTTTAATGGAACCCGATGGGTTGGTGTCATCACTTGACCCTAAAGTTTCATTTATCAATATGACTTCAGGAGATGACCTCACTTTTGACTGGGATTTTGGTGATGGAAAACGTTCCAATGTCACTGACCCGACCCATCATTTCCCTTCGGATACAGGCAGTTATGACGTAGTTCTAAGGGCAAAGAATAGCTACGGATGTACAAATGTTTATTCAGACAAAGTTTTTGTGTCACCGGACATCAGGATACTGATTCCAAATGCTTTCACACCTAATTCAAAAGGTCCTGAGTTAACAGAGACGTTTGGAGTGCAGGGGCAGAATATCAAGGATCTAAAAGTTATTATTTATAACCGCTGGGGAGCTGTAATGAATGAATTCCATGGAATAAATGGATCTTGGGATGGTACGTTCAAAGGTACCCCATGTATGTCAGGTGTATATTTCTATGAGATCGAAGCACTGAGTGTGACAGGACATACTTACAAGTACAGTGGTACGCTCACTCTTATTCGCTAATTTTATTTTTCTTTGCGCGCATGCGTCAATGGTTGAACGATCTGAGGTTTTGGATGGTTGTGGTTTTTTTACTTCAGCTTCCGTTCATTACCCAGCCGCCCATAGATAGTTCCCACACCTGGAGACAGACCCTCACTGGCACTGTCGCACGGAATATGGCCAATGGCGAAGGCAATCTTTTCTACCCCGTGATCGACCATAATGGTGCATCGACCGGAATAATAGGAATGGAGTTCCCCGTCTATAATGCCGCCATTGCCGGAATGATAAAAGTATTCGGGTTCCGCCACTGGTATGGACGATTGATCAATCTACTTCTGACTTTACTTGGTGTTTTTTGTTTCTCAAAACTCGTTGAGGCCATCTCTGATAAAAGGACTGCGTTCTGGTCAGGGCTATTGTTGCTCTGTAGCCTCTGGCTTATATTCATGAGAAAAATAATGCCCGATACCCTCAGTGTTTCGTTGGTCTTAACTGGCGTATGGTTAGGGTACAGGTATTTGCTTGGCAAAAATATGCTCAATGCCATTGGATATTTTGCTCTTGTAAGTTTGGGATTACTCTCGAAAATACCTGCGGCTGTAGTGCTTGCCCCTTTCGGTTTAATGGTATATATCACGACGGTCCCATACGGCCGTAAGGCTTTGATCGTTGGTTTAACATTTATTTCAGTTGTTCTGCTGACCTTTTGGTATTTTGTATGGGTTCCTCAATTGGTGTCAACCTATGAGTATCCCCTGTATTTTACCCGGGACCTCGCAACGGGACTGATTGAATTGTCCCTTGAGAAAGGCCTTATCCTATCACAGTTCTTATTCAATAGTTTCTATTCTTACCTCACATTTGCCCTGGTGGTGGTCGGTTTATTCCTTGCATCTGCAAACAAAGAGAAGAGGATCGTACTTGCCGGAGTAATTTCAGCAGGCATATTTTTTTATTTTATAATAAAAACCGGTATGGTCTTTCCCAAACACAATTATTACATGATACCCATTATACCGGCTATGGCAATGTTCGCTGGTTATGGGATCGCACATTTTCCGTATAAAAAATGGGTGCCTTTTGTTGTTTCTCTATTAGTAATTGAAAGTCTGGCCAATATGCAGCATGATGTTCATCCAAAGAATAAATGGTACACCGGTTTGGAATCAAAAATGAACGAATTCTCCACCCGTTCCGATCTTGTTCTTTGCAACGGAGGGGTCGGCCCTCAAATGATGTATTTCATGAATCGAAGGGGCTGGACCATGAATACTGATGTCATTACGATCGAAAAGGTTGAGATGCTGAGGTCAGAAGGAGCCATATGGCTCGTGATGAAGAAACCTTATGATCCATCGGTTTACAAAAACTACGATGTGGTGTACAGAGATGACCATGTGGATGTTTTCCATTTAATAAAGGACTGACCGGGACACATTTCTGTTATATCTTTGTTATATATATTGGTAAGGGTAAAGTATTCATATTATCTTACCAACGAATCAACAGCAATTTCACGACCACTTAAAGGTATTTTATAAATTTGAATGTTAAATGGCATTGACTGAGTTAGAACTGGAGTTGGAAAATAGGGAGATCGTAAAGCGATACAGGCAATTATTGCGTGTATCCAACTGGTCTCGCGAAGCCGGGGATATCAATGTCATTCGTAAAGCTTTTGAGTTAGCGGTAGAAGCACATAAGGATATGCGACGAAAGTCCGGAGAACCTTATATTTTTCATCCGTTGGCAGTGGCTCGCATTGCAGCAGAAGAGATCGGCCTGGGAACTACATCGATCGTATGTGCACTTCTTCATGATGTTGTTGAAGATACACACATTTCCATAGCAGAAATAAAAAAGGAATTCGGGGACAAGGTGGCGAATATCATTGATGGACTCACCAAAATAAAAGGTGTGTTTGATCAGTCCAGTTCTCCGCAGGCAGAAAATTTCAGAAAAATGCTCCTGACCCTTTCCGATGATGTCCGGGTGATCCTGATCAAGCTGTGCGACCGCCTTCACAACATGCGTACTTTGGATCACATGTCAGCCAAGGGGCAGCTCAAGATCGCGTCGGAAACGATGTATCTGTATGCCCCACTTGCACACAGGCTGGGCTTGTATGTGATCAAGACGGAGATGGAGGACCTGGCACTGAAATACACTGAACCGGAGTCGTATGATCACATTGTATCCAAGCTAAAAGAAACAAGTGAGCAGAGAACCAGGTACATAAGAAAGTTTATCAAGCCGATAAAACTTGAACTGGACAATATTGGCTTAAAGTATGATATAAAAGGCCGCCCGAAATCCATCCATTCTATTCTGAATAAAATGCGGAATCAGAAAGTGGAGTTTGAACAGGTCTATGACCTCTTTGCCGTAAGAATAATTGTTGACAGTCCGCCGGAGAAGGAGCGGGTCGATTGCTGGAATGTCTATTCCGTTGTTACTAGTATTTTCCGTCCAAACCCTGACCGATTGAGAGATTGGATATCCACTCCAAAAAGCAACGGGTATGAGTCATTACATACAACGGTGATGGGACCTCAGGGGAATTGGGTAGAAGTTCAGATCAGGACAAGGCGGATGGACGAGATCGCCGAGAAGGGGTATGCTGCACACTGGAAATATAAAGAAGAAAGCAGCTCTGAAAGCGGCCTGGACCAGTGGCTGTCCAGAGTCCGAGAGATATTAGAAAATCAACAGGAGAATGCTCTCGACTTTTTGGATGATTTCAAATTGAACCTCTTTTCAGACGAAGTTTTTGTATTTACTCCAAAAGGCGAGCTTAGAAAACTACCGTTCAATGCAACTGCACTTGATTTTGCATTTGATATTCATACTGAAATAGGGTCATCCTGTATTGGAGCAAAAGTTAATAACAAACTTGTTCCGCTAAGTCATGTCCTCAATAACGGGGATCAGGTTGAAGTGATCACATCTGCGAAGCAAAAACCAAGTAAAGACTGGCTTGATTTTGTAGTTACAGCCAAAGCAAAGGCGAGGATAAAGCAATTGCTGAAGGATGAAAAGAGGAAACTTTCAAGGGATGGTAAGGAGATACTCACTCGAAAATTCAGGAACTCAAAGGTGCCTTTCAATTCAACGAATATCAAGATCGTGTGTAATCATTATAATATCCACAGTGATGCGGATCTTTTTTATCTTGTCGCAACCGGTGAACTGGACAGAAAAGATATTGATGTCAAGGGTATTATAAATAGATACAATGAGAAGACCGAAATCGCCGGCAGGACGCCAAAGCAGGAGGTCAAAAGCAAACCACAGATAAAGAGAACCGGTGACCTGATCATTGGGGACAGGGAAGACCTTGACCTGGATTATACATTTGCAAAATGCTGCAATCCGATCCCGGGAGATGAGGTAGTTGGTTTTGTTACTGTTGGTGAAGGGATCAGGATACACAGGACGAATTGTAAAAATGCAATTCGATTGATGTCCAACTACGGTTACAGGATAATCAAAGCACGGTGGGCAGGATATCCCGTACTTTCTGAAAAATCTTTCATAGCCGCTATTGAGATCAACGGTGTTGATAGTATGGGAGTTGTAAGTAAGGTGACCGGTATTGTATCAGAGGAGTTAAAGGTAAATATCAAGGCCATCAGTTTCTCCTCACAGGCCGGCACATTCATTGGAAATCTTGAGATTGAGATCAAGGATACGAAGAGCCTTAATGATCTTATGAACAAGATCCGGTCGATCGACCCTTACCTGAAAGTTACCCGCGTTGATGTGGAATAAATCATGGTGCTTCAGAGTCTATTTTGCCTAATTTTGTACTTTAATAAGTCGCATGTCAGAAGATAACCAGCAGATCCGGGAGGAGGTCAAGGAGATCTTTACTGCCTACCTGGAGAAAAAGCATCAGCGAAAAACTCCGGAGAGGTATGCTATCCTTGATGAGATATACAGCAAGAAACATCATTTTGATGTGGATACCCTGTATATCCAAATGAAGAACCGCAACTACCAGGTGAGCAGGGCCAC
>DJML01000118.1 GCA_002436505.1 Bacteroidetes bacterium UBA6491
ACATGGGTGCCATATACAAGACCCTGGGTAAGAATGGAGAGAGCCTTAAGTTCTATTCCAGAAGTTTAAACATCTCAGAAAAACTAGGTTATCAAAGTGGTGTTCAGGCGTCCATTGGTAATATCGGGGTAATATACATGAATCAGGGAGAATACCAGAAAGCACAAGATCATTTTGCCAGGAGCTTAAAGATGGCAGAGCAAACAGGTGACGAAATGGCCACCACCTACGGGCTAATTAATTTTGGCAAACTCCACTTTTTGCAGCACGAGTATGCCAGGGCACTCGATTATTGCCATCGCGCCCTGGGTAAAGCGGATAAAATCAAAATACCTTTCTTGCGAAGGGATGCCTGTAAGTGCTTGTTTGATGTTTACAAGGCCAAAGGGGACAACCGCCAAGCCCTGGAATACTATGAATTGCTGAATATTATCAAGGATAGTATCAACCATCAGGAAACAGCCAAGCAAATGCAGTTTTTGGAATTCCAGAAACAGGTATTTGCCGACAGCATGACCCAGGTAGAGAAGGACAGGAGGGTTCAGCTTACACATGAAAGAGAGATCCGGAAAAAAAGAAGGGGGCGGAACATCGCCTTCGGTTCAGGAGCACTGGCATTACTGTTGGCGGGAAGTTTTCACAGCCGGTGGCGCTACGTTAAGCGAACAAATAAGATGATCAGAGAGGAGCGGGACCGCTCGGAACACCTGCTTTTAAATATCCTTCCATCCGAAATCGCTCTCGAATTAAAAGAAAAAGGACGGGCAAATGCCCGGGATTTTGACCGGGTGACCATCCTCTTTACCGATTTCAAGGATTTTACACAGGCATCGGAGAAATTAAGTGCTCATGAACTGGTGGGGGAGATCAACATCTGCTTCGAAGCTTTCGACCAGATAAGCGAGAAATATGGCATTGAGAAGATCAAGACCATCGGGGACTCCTATATGGCCGCAGGAGGTCTGCCCATACCCACTGATGACTCGGTTAAGAACACGGTGATGGCCGGCCTGGAAATGGCGGATTTCGTACTCAGGCGAAAAGTGGAACGGGAAAAACTTGGACATGTGCCATTCGAAATGAGAACCGGGATCAATACCGGTCCGGCAATAGCTGGAATCGTGGGAGTGAAAAAGTTCCAGTACGACATCTGGGGTGACACGGTCAACACCGCTTCAAGGATGGAATCCTATGGCGTGGTGGGGAAGGTCAATATCTCAGAATCTACTTACAACCTGATCAAAGATGAACCTGAATACAGCTTCGAAACCAGGGGCCGGGTTGACGTTAAAGGGAAGGGAATGGTTGAAATGTACTTTGTGTCATTGAAGTAACCACATTGACTTCTTTTCATATTGTTTCATTTCCCTTCCTTTTCTACCCCAAATCTCATTGGTATATTCATAGTCTCCCTTTCAATCCCCCATGAATCAAAGGAAATTACATTCTGTATCGGAAAGTGACAATTGAGAGCTACAGCCTATTTCAAATAATAACCCAGAATAAATCATTGCATACATCGGTTAGATTCGTGATTAGAAAATAATGTGGAGTAAGGTTACTTTCCATTATAAAAAGTAAGTGATCGCAATTTCATTGGGTTTGACTCAGAAAGCCATTAAATGACCACTATTATTTCTACAATGGTCTTCATTGAGCCCTGAACTCCTTTTATTAATTTTAAGCAAAATGGATTTGTAGCCTTCCCGGTTGTCCCATACAGGCATCAAGCTATCTGTTTTACTATGCGCTACCACGTTTAATGATGTCAGCATAATAATAAATGAAAGAGCGGCTCTTCTTGTATTTGTCAAATACCATGAGCTGGATAAAGATAGGAATTTACTTAAATGTATCATCGGTATCCTTCCCAGTATTTCATCTTTTGTAAAGACATTTAACATTTGGATTGATCAGTTGATTATCTGCTATATGTTGTTGTATTTTTCTATTGGAAAGTATGTCCCTTTCGCCTTATCTTAGTGACAAGAAATTAAAGATACAGGAAATGATTCATCCACACAGTGAACTGAAGTTCATCAGCAATGAAATTGGATATGGAGTTGTTGCAACACAATTTATTCCTGCCGGAACTATCACCTGGGTATTAGACAGGCTTGACAGAGAATTCAGCCCTAAAGAGTTCCAGGCAATGGAACCCTTATACCAAAACATTCTGGACACATATACATTCAGGAACAACAAAGGCAATTTGGTCCTTTGCTGGGACAATGGACGTTATGTGAACCACAGTTTTAACTCAAATTGCCTTACAACGGCTTATGACTTTGAGATCGCAATTCGTGATATTCAGGTCGGGGAGCAACTGACAGACGACTATGGTTACTTGAATATATCATCCCCATTCCGGGCTTTTGAGGAAGGTACCAGACGTAAGGTGGTCTACCCGGACGACCTGGTCAAGTACCATAAAGTTTGGGACAATAAGATCAAAAAGGTCTTTCATAGAATTACCAGTGTTGATCAACCACTCCGCCAGGTCATTGACGATGAACAATGGAAGCTTATTGAAGACATCATTCAGGGACAATCTCAGCTTAAATCTATTTTCAGCAATTATTACAATGACATTAATAGCACTGATGTTATTGAAATTGAAAACTCCAATCAGGGTTAAAACAGCTATTTAATGCTTAGCTCAGAGAATGTATTTGATACAGGTGCTTGCATATACAGGTGAAATGTTTAAAAAACTGTAGATCATCAAACAAAAGTGGAATAATTTAAGTGTAAGGTAATAGATAGATTGATCGAACCTTGTAGAAGTCCTGAGGTTTCAGACCGAACAATGCTTAGCACGAGGATGGAGTTTTAAATTTCAAGAAAATATTCTAAATCCTTGATTTTTGATACTTATTGGAGCAAGTCAAAAAGACACAGAAAAGTTGTGGTTTTAATCTTTTTTCTGCGAAACAAGGGGCCTGGATTTTTTTTTCCTAAAAAACAGGATGAGATAGATCAACCCAGGCTCACAAAGTACATGTCCAGTTCACCCTTTCCCTTCGCCTGGATCTTTCCTCTGTACTCAAAGTTGAATTGAGGATCATCTTTGATGAGGTCGTAGGATGTCCGTGAGATATTCACCTTCCCCTCCACGCCACTGGATTCCATTCTTGATGCCATATTAACAGTATCTCCCCATATGTCGTACTGAAACTTTTTCACTCCCACAATTCCAGCAACCACCGGACCGGTATGAACCCCCGTACGCATTTCAAATGCTTCCTCTCCAGCTGCCTTTTTTTCCTTATAAAGCCGAGTGATGAATGCTTGCATCTCTAAAGCCGCAAGTATGGTGTTCTTTACAGCATCGGGTGACTGTTTTGGTAATCCACCTGCAGCCATATATGCGTCACCAATCGTCTTTATCTTTTCTATTCCGTACTTGTGCATGATGTGATCAAAAGCTTCAAAACACTGATTGATGTTGGCTACAAGATCTGAAGCACTTAGCTTTTCAGATATTCCCGTAAACCCTTTAAAATCAGAGAATAGAATACTGACCATATCAAAATTCTGGGCTTCGGCTTTCCCTTTCTCTTTCAATTCTTCTGCGATCTCAGCAGGCAGGATATTCAAGAGCAACTCTTCAGACCGGTCCTTTTCTACCTGCAAGATCCTTTTGGACCTTCGGATGAATTGCAAACGGGAGATCACACCTGCTAAAAGCAAAAGAAGTACCAACCCGATCAAATATCCTGTTCTGGTGGCTTTTTGCCCTCGCTGTTTCTCTGCCTCCAGCCTCAGTTCCTGTTCTATCTGTTTGGCCTCTTCCCGGTCCAATTCCTGCTGACGAAGTAAGAATTGAGCCTGGTCCTGGGCAAGGGAATCTTTCAATGCCCAGGATTTTTGAAAGTGCTTAGACGCTGCGTAGTAATCCCCCAAACGGATGTTTATATCGGCCAGGTATTCATTGGCCCCAAATAGTGCCCTGAAGTTATCAGTGGATTGCTCCATCTGTGAGGTATAGAATTCCTTTGCCTGGTTCAACAACCAGATAGTATCTTTTTCCATATACAGCAAGTCTGGATCCAGCTTCAGATTCGTGTTGGATTTCGCAATTGCCAATTGGTAGCAATAATCGGCCACAACCGCAGGTGCGTAATATTCTTCTCCCCCGCTGAGAGGCGCATACTTTTTTATAGAATCCAGCATGTTCTGGGCTTCCTTGAACTTATGTTGGAAAGAATACGATTGAGACAGGTCCATGAAGAATTCAGCAAATACCCGATCATAGTACCCCAGGCGTGCGTTGTGCAAGCCTTTTTTTAGATAGGTGATCTTTTCCGGCGATTTGTTCGGGTAGCATCGCGCAGCATTGAGGTAATTGATAGCCAGATAATTGTAATTGTCCTTTTTCTCATTGATCCGTGCTGCACGCAGATAATATTCTATTGCATGATCCAGATCATTACTGCTCAGGTAGATATTCCCAATGTTCGAGATCACCCCTGAAGACTCTTCTTCTGCTAAATAATTCAGAGCCTTCTGCCAATAATTGAGTGCTTTGATCAGGTCGGCCTGCATATAAAAGGCGATCCCCTTCAAATTGTAGGCTTCGCCAAGCCAGTATGTATATCCTTCATATTTGCGAAATGCGATCAGTGAATCCGCATACAAATGCATGAGGTCTGGCTGCTGTTTTTCATAATGAATACTTGAAAGCCAGTAATAGGAACCGAGGATCCCCCTTTCATAGGCAATATCCTTTGAAAGCGAAAGAGCAAATAATGCGTCCTTCAAGGCCCTGTCAAAATCACTTGATTCCAACAACTCGACACGTCCCAAAGCCGCCTGGACCTTTATTGTGTCATGTTTAGAGGAATGTTTAACTTTCTGAAGTGAATCGAGCACATGGTCACGATCAGACTGACCTCGGGAAGTGAGTGTGCAGAGAATAAGGAGCGATGTCGAAAATACTTTAGTAAAATTTGACGGCATGAACGCAAATTAATGATTTTATATAGAAAGGATTTCGCATGTGACGAACAAACGTTCAATGAGAATTAGACGCCATCATTATTAATATAAGCAGGGGATAAGTATTTGTTAACAAACCCGGGCAGAGGTCAATTTAAAGCTGGTAACAGTTGCTAGTGGTGAAAAAGATTGGCCACCCGGATAACCGAATGAATGATAATGGCTAACACCAATTACTAAGACCCCGAATGGAAGCTGGACGGAAAGTGTATGAAAGCCACCTCTGGTACCTGCTCTCATTTAGGAATATCCAGATGATCCAATGGCTGAATAATTTGAAGAAGTAACTGCAACACCATTCATTATAAGAGTTCCTACAATAGAATTTGGTATAATTAAGTACACAGCAGCTCCCATAAATCCTCTAGATACTGCATTAACCGTAAAATGTGTAAGAAATTGTTCCATGGGTGGCACCAACATCATAAAAGGATCTCCATGGCTGTAGTAGTCATAACTTTCTGGACGAATTACAGGGCCTCAAGTATTGGTTTATTGGATTCTGCAATTACTGAATTCAAAATAATTTTTTTCAATGAATTGGCCTTTGCTAATAGCAGATTGAGCTATACCGACAATTATAACAACAGTCCCATCTTTGGAGGCTAAAAACCTCCAGGTATCTCCTTTAATACAATCTTGGAGTGAAACCCCTGCAAAGTTCATTGACTGCATATTACTGGATATGATTGGAGGTATGATATCCACTACTGCAATTGTGATATCAAGCTTTTATCATGCTGTCATTATGATCCCAGGAATATTATTCATCGTTCTTTGGTTGTTGGAAAGAAGTAAAAAGAATCGACGAATCTATTGTCAGAGTAATTTTGTAGAGGAGACAAAACCGATGCATAGACTAATAACAAGTTGCTTCCGATAGTTACGGATTCCTTCCAAATACCTCTCATTTTTTCTCTTTTCACCCACAGAACATTGATAAATACAATGAGCGAAGCGAGATTTGATGCGCAGTCGAACTTATCGCGACAGTGAAGCTAGTCAGGATTTAAAGGAATGGAGTTACAAACTCCAGACAGCGTGGATGTATTACTCCCTGATACAACGCACTGAAAAACCATAGCCCTTGTTGTGATTGAAGTCGAGGGTTCTGTCGTTATCAAATGCGATGTAATGACACCAGGCACTTTTTTCGTCCTGTTCGGTAGAACTCCACCAAAATCCCATAAATCCAGCATTGTAGTCGGAACCAACATCTGTACGGTTGCCTCCTGGTTTTCCCTCAAACGGATGCTTTTCAATCTCGTTCTCTTCAATGCTCCACCCCGACGCACTGCGCATTTTATCAGCGGCACCATCTTCTCCGCCTAATAGTTCAGCAAGGTGGATCCATTCTTCTTCGGTTGGGATCCGCCACCCTTCCGGTGCAAGGCCCCTTGGATCATTTACTGCATACCAGTTATAGAGCTTGCCATACTTCTCACCATTTGCAATATCATTCTTGAAATAACACCAGGCCGGTTTGCCTTCCTGTGCAGCCTTTTGCCATTCATCCGGATCCTTAATTTCCGAAATGGGGTCTCCGTTCCTGAAGGTGTCAACATTTAAATTGACAGTCATCCATTCCTGGTCTCCTATGATAAAATCAGGTGTCACCTTACTTATCTCCTCAACAGAAACTTCCTTTTTTTTCTTAGCTTCAGACTGCCCGGCAAAAAACTTACCAAGAGTCGTTTCAGATAAATTGAATTTTATTCCCATAACAATTGGATATATCTCAGATGCTCCACGGTACATTACACCGAAAAGCGCACCCAAGATAGCCATTTTACCGCTTACGAAAAATATGATATTTATCTTTTTATCCTTGAAAACCAGACAGATTCAGGCTCAATTGAGGACTTTTCTTATTACTTCCGGTTACTTTCTGTTGTGCAAATAATTCGTCGCAAAAACCATTTAAAAGAATACATATTGATGAAAGATACAATCAGGGCGGTGTATTTATTTCATCATTCTTATAAACGGACTTCATTTCCAGGTCAGGATTCGAAGGTTATCGTATCTGTGCTGCGTGTTCTCAGGACTTTCCTCCCCTCCCCTGTAAAGTCCAGTGAAAACCTTGAATTGTAAGACGATTTTTGCAACGATTGTTTTAGTGTTTTTGCATTCTACTTCTATTGGTCATGTTTATTTCAAGGCCTTTTCGATGCCTTCCGGTGCAGAGTTTAACCATCTCAAAGCCGCTGACACCCACTTATAAATGGCATCTGACAGCGGATTACACATATTCAGTGAAGAAATAGTTTGGAAATTCAGACAGTGCCGGCAACAAATTCGGTGAATATGACGATTTAGGATATCATTGTTTTACAATAGGCAGATCTCCTGCAGATTACATATCTTTGAACGAAGTAAGATGTAAGTGCTTATTTATCAGGGATATGCAATATCTGCCACTTCTGATTGAAGGAGGTTGTGCTGACAGTATCCTGGTTTACATGGTACCTCACATACTTACACATTTACAAGAAAATGATAACACCTTGATGAAAAAATTCCTGATCTTAATGCTTCCCTTATTGGTCAGCATTTCTGCTTTTGGTCAAAAACCCGCATATGTTATATACAATGCAAAGGGTAAGAAAGTTACCTATGAGAAAATGGTAAAAGGCCTGGCTCAGCAGGATGTGGTCCTGTTTGGAGAATTGCATAATAATCCCATTGCCCATTGGCTGCAACTTGAGGTGACCGCCGATCTGCACCAGACAAAAGGATTGATCCTGGGTGCTGAAATGATTGAAGCAGATAATCAGACTGAACTGGACCAGTATCTGAATGACAGTATTGACGAGAAGGGCCTGGACACACTTGCCCGGCTTTGGCCCAACCATAAGACTGATTATGCTCCGCTGCTTCGTTTCGCAAAAGAAAACCAAATTTCATTCATAGCAACGAACGTCCCAAGGCGTTACGCTAAAATGGTATATAAAGGCGGGTTTGAAGCTCTGGACACCTTAACGGATCAGGAAAAACAATGGATGGTTCCATTGCCCTTCGTATTTGACAGCCTGCTCCCAAAATACCAGGAAATTTTAGAAATGATGGGAGGACATGGCAGTGCAGATCTGGTTAAGGCCCAGGCATTAAAGGATGCTACCATGGCACATTTTATACTGCATAACTACAGGGATGATCACCTATTCATTCATTACAACGGGGCCTATCATTCAGACGATCACGAGGGAATACTTTGGTATTTGCAGCAAGGAAGAGGTAACCTCAGATACGCTACCATATCCACTGTGTCACAAAAAGATATCGGCCGCCTAGAGAAGGAATACAACGGCAAAGCTGACTTCATTATTTGTGTTGATAGCGACATGACCACCACGTATTAGATCCAGGACGCTCTATAGTTTTACAATGTTTTAGTACTGGGCCACATAATTGGTTCTCCTTCTTAATTAAATATAAGAGCAGTCGGCAAGAGGATAATAGCATTCTGTCAAAACATCCCGGAAGTCTTCTTGTCTGGTTTTTTCGCCTTTACCTAAACTGTTTCATACTGTAGGGTATCCCTGAACAGGACTCCATTTGATTGATCACCGGATGATAAAAAATTATTAGGCAGGGTTGCTTTTATCAGCCAACCATCTGTTCACTTCCTGCCCCACTCTCCAATAATCCAAAACCAAGTGGAAGAACTCTTCACTCAATATAACGGAAGGCTCTAACTTTGACTCATAGCTAAAAGAGAGCTTATGTGTATCCAGTTTCACCTCGCGGTATTTCTCTCTGAAATTCTGACTTAATCCCGAGGGGTCCCAATCCATTATTTCCCTTCTCAGTTCCGCATTCAGTTTATAAACACCTCCACCTACAACAACCTGTTTATTCCCGATCTGAATATAAAAACCGGGAACCTCCTTCGATCTTTTGTCCTGTTCAGACAATAGCGCTGACTTAAAGTTCTTGTAGGGAGGAAACTCTTTTGCGAAACGCATGTCCCTGTTTTGTCTGAATATGGCCTGTTTAGAAGTTAATGATATGGCGTTGTTCTCTTTGTTAATGCATTGAATAAAGTCATTGATAAAGACATAGAACGGGTTGTCCACTGCCAGATTGTAGATCTCTTTGTGCCTGTGAAACCAATCTTTGTTGTTGTTCACCTCCAGACAGTCGAAAAACTCAAGATATGCTTGTGTGAAGTATGGCATGTTCTGATTTAAATTGTTCGTATTTTAAATGGCTCAACCGTTTGGCCGCCTGAAAAGCACTCCAAGATGCGAGGGTCAATAAGGATACGTTGTCAAGGTATTGCCTGGCTTCGTCAATATCGGATGCTGTGATCATGTAATGTCCTGCCATCATTAAAAGAGCAAATCGCATCAGCGATCTGGCTCTGCCTTCATAACCGGACAATACATCATTCATCCACCACTGGCCCATCGGTACTGCATTACCATCCCATCCCAGAGTAAATTTGTGAAGTGTTTCCAAAGGCAGTGGAGCGAGTATAGCATTGATGTTGCGACTTAGCAAGCCATTCATATGTGCCAGTCGGCCTTGAGTTACATCAATAAGTGAGGCCCATTCAAAATCAGTTCTGTCAGCATCTTCTTCCTGATAGATCCCTGGTTTGATCCATCGAGAAGTGTAACGTTTAAGAAACCATTGCCCCATCTTGTAATAAAGTCCTTTCCAGCGATTATTAGGAACGTGGGAATTCTCCACAAAGACATTTATCATTCTGTTCGTGTAGTGGAAATAAAAAAAGACTGACAGATATTCAGCAAAAGCTTTTTCACTTATTTTCAATTGTCCTTCCTTGCCAGAAAACCAGTCGATCATTGAATGCAGGGGATGCTGAGCGATGAATGCCATATTATTCTCCGAAAGGGCTTTCATCAGAGCTGTATCGCCTTCAGCTCCAACCGATATGGAATGTGCATCCACACAATACTGACACGTGTTCTGATGTGAAACTATCGTTGCCAATGCATCTTTAGATTTTCTTGATACTTCACCCTGCACCACCAACACTTCGCGGCCAAGAGTATAGTACGCCTCCAGTAAGTGTTCATCCGCTGAATGAAGCAGAAAAGGGTCTGCGGATATCCCAAATTCTGAATTCGCCTTGTTGTAGATATCTTTTACCAATCCTTTTGCTTTTCCTGGCTTTACATAACCCAGGTACTTTACCTTGGCCATCTTTTCCATCAACTTCTCTTTCATTTTTGCATTAGTTTACGAAAGGTGAATACATGAAATATCAGTGCGATAGGTGCAACAATGCCAATCAAAAAAACCATTGGTACGCTTCCTACGAGTGCTGAAGATGGAACGGCATTACTCCAAATTGGGTAATTGTTTAAAGAAATGTAGAGCACACCCATCAGATCAAAGATTCCGACCACCATAAATGCCCAAACACCAATCTTTGCACTTTTATTCTTGTTTTTGAGGAGGAAGTAGGACAAGATCGCAAGGGATCCGGTGATCAGATCACCTACTCCGGAACCATTCAATGCCTTTGGTCCAAGGCCTTCTGCCACTACCAGGAAGAAAACGGCTCCAAAAATCCTCCAGAACTGAAATCCAACAAGCTGTCTAAGAGAGATGGAATCAAGAGAGCGCTGCATTCTCTTGGAGTACAATAAAGCAAGAATTGCAATTACAGGCACGAACAGAGGGATGAGAAATTTAGGAAAAGCATCGTCCTGGTCAAATGCATACCAGCCGAACGTGCCACTGACCCATATAAAAACTGACCAAACAATTATACCGGTGGCCAAAGTCCGGTTGAATTGTGTGTTGTTTCCCGCTTTTGTGCTTCTCGTTTTTCGTAGCAACCTAATGTAGAGTAAAGGTGCCAGAATACTTAGACCGGCTACCGCAATTGTGATAAATGTTGTCATAATAAAAATTTTTAGACTACAAAGGTCACGGTGTATGAATGCATGAATATTGCTCAGAAGTTCAAAGACTTTGCTGAGAAGACCAGGAATTATTTTTGATGT
This sequence comes from Bacteroidetes bacterium UBA6491, assembly GCA_002436505.1. GTDB lineage: Bacteria > Bacteroidota > Bacteroidia > NS11-12g > UBA9320 > UBA6491. The sequence continues at coordinate 10,986 of DJML01000118.1, forward strand.
TTTTTCTTGTAGTCTGTCGGAGACGACGCGTACTTTTCCTTGAAAACCCGGCTGAAATGGGAGGCATCTTCAAAACCGCTTTCAAAAGCAATTTCAGATACAGATAAGTCCTTGGACAGAAGCAATGCTGCAGCGTGTTTCAATCGCCTTTCAGACAACCATTGTCCTGGACTTGTGTTGTAGTGACTTTTAAAATCCCGTTTAAAGCTAGACAAACTTCGGTTGCAAAGGTCAGCGTATTCAGAAAGACTTAGGTTGTAATTGAAATTCGACTCCATAACGCGCTGCAGTGAGGGTGTATCTTGAGACAAAGCGTAAAAGTACGCTGCCAGTTCAGGATGCTCGCCAGAGCCAATGATGTGTAGTAAAAGTTCTTTGGCTTTTAGTTCCAGAATGCTTGAGACAGGAGATTCAGAATAACGAAAGTAGGAAAGCATAGACTGATAAAAACCGTCCAGGTTAGGAATGTTGGTAAGTTTAACGATGGTCTGGTCCGCTTTTGAAATTCTTTTTGGAAGGGCCATTTTGTCAGAAATATCTTTTATGGTCGACCGAATAATCTCGTCTGAGATAAAGAATCCAAGCATGCAAAAATCTTCATCAAGGAATTGCTTGATTATGTTTGCCCCTTTCTGGATATAGAGTGCCTCTCCTTTTTCTAAAGTCCAGCAACCCTGGTTTGTTTCCCATCGTTTAACACCACTTAGAACATAAACAATATAATCATTTTTGCTCCAGATACGTACTTTCTCATTTTCCAGTGGGCAGTTGTATTCGACAAAAAGCAATCCTTCAACTTCAAATTTATTAAAACTGAGTCCGCCTCTTAACTCCTCATAGAAATTGAAGACCTGTCGGTTGTTGTATCTGATTTTACTTTGCAATGAATTCAAATATACGATACTGATCTTTTCTTATTCTGTCCTGGGGCAGGAACAGAATGTGAGGCTAGCCGGTCCGGTATGAATAGCTGAATAAGGTAAAATTAGCAGCCAATTCGCCCAAAACCTTTTTAAACTTTGTGTCGCCATTTGAGGATCAATTTTTGTCCTCTGAACCTCATTTTATAGTGAAATTTAATTGCAAGCGGCCGCTGCATCATTGGGAATTTCAATTGAAATGGTTGGTCTCCAAGCTATTTTTTATATCTTTATATGGTTCAAATAGCAGTTTATAACTGTTCTGATCCGACCTGAAGATACCATATACTATGGCTAGAATTATAATTCTTATTCTGCTCATCGTTGTAACAGTTGTCTATTGGGTGATTTATATCCTGGGTGCCAGTAAGAACTATTATTATATATCTGATGGCAAACGCGTCGCCTACCTATACGACGAATATAACCTTGAATTTATTGAAAAGGCTGAATTGGGATCGACCGAAGAAGCATCAATCGAAAAATATCAAACGGACCGAGTTAACCTTGTGGGTGAAACTTATTCTGAACTGATAGATAAACTAAGTTCTTTAGTGAAATTTGCTGTTAAGAAATACAATCAGTCCTTCACGAAAGACTATTACTTTAGAAAAAGTAATATTTCAGCTAAACAGAGCAATCATGCATCTCTTCCTAACATTGTCTTCACCCGCTATGCAATAGTAAATCAAGAAAGAAGGGAGGAACTCCTAAGGATCACATTGGAAGCTCATAGAATGGTCCGTGAAGAGGCGAATGTTACTATTGGGAATTATTATAGCGTAAAGGAGATAAAACTACAGGGATCTTCTGCCAGAGTCACCCGAAATCATGATAAATTGAGTTATATTATTGAACTGAAGCCCACAATTTATCATCAAAAAAAGGTTTCAGGATCCGCGCAAGGTGAAAAGGTTTCAATCAATGAGACAACAGCCAGTGCTTATACGATCACCTCCTTTCCTTTAGCCCCTATTCGGGTGCATGGTGTTGATTTTAAAAATGGCTACAAAGACAACAAGGCCTATTATCGATCAGAACTCATCCCAATTCCTGAATGTGACAATTTTTTCCTTTCGGAAATGGAGATCAAGGTTACAGAATACAATCCTGTAAAAGATACCCCAAAGGCAGCGCCTGAAGATTCTGATCAAGAGGATGAATAGGATTTGGTTTGCAATTCGTTGCACATAAGAAGGGATTTCAGCCCTTCGCAGTGAGTAATATGGCTCTTTTATTGTACCTTAGCTCCAATGCAAAGGGTATGGCTATCCGTAATTGCATTATTGATCATTCTTGGTCAAAATGCTTGCTCTGAAGCAGAGGGCCCAGATCCGGAACCGGACCCTTGTGAAACTATTCTAGCTCATTTTGACAGAACATTTGGGTTACAGTATGAGCGTCCAGATATCTATGTTTTTCAAGGGGAGCAGTCAGTTCTTGACAGCAGCAACATCAAACAAATACGATCTTCACTTGGCAGTATCGAAAAAAATATACCCGGTCTTTTATCTGTGGTGCACTGGGTTAACACAAATTTCACATGGGTGAATGCCGGGGGCTCAATGATTGGTCAGGTCACAGCGAACGAGCTGTTTCGTGATCGTGAGTTATACGGATGCCATTCAGCCGCTTTAATGATATCTAGTATTTTAAGAAGCTATGATTTCCCTTGCTTGCTTGTTGAAACTGCCTCCGTTAAATGGGCAAATGACTTTAGAGAAAACAAACAAATCCCCTTTGTAGGACACGTTATGACCGAAGTCTTTGTTAATGGAGCCTGGATCCTTTTAGATAATAACGGGGCATATATTATGGACTATGATCCTTATTTTCCTTTCATCTCAACAATTGGCTCATCTCTTTACAGTCCTGCCCCTAGCGGTCTTTTTGCGATAGGGAAAGGGCTTGATAGTTGGGAGTATGGGGTGCACAGTTCAAATGACACGGAAAGTTTAATGAAAAAGTTTTCCAGGGATATGCACTGCTATGCCAAATGGTTCGGCAGTCTGACCTATGCCTGGGAATAAGAAATCTTTACAACGGCTTATCGTAGTGTTGCCATAACATTAATACCTGCAAGAGGCCAACCGACGTAAATTGAAAATTACGAATCTTAGTTCAAGGGCTTCAGAAGAGAACATCTCCACAGGTTTTCTTTTAATAAAGAATTTGTTCGCTATCGCCCCCAAGATCCCGAAGGGTGACCTATAGGATACAATATCTGTCATTTCATTACAGCGGGGCCTATCATTCAGATGATCACGAGGGAATGCTTTGGTATTTGCAGCAAGGAAGAGGTAACCTCAGATACGCTACCATATCTACTGTGTCACAAGAAGATATCGGCCGCCTAGAGGAGGAATACAACGGCAAAGCTGACTCCATTATTTGTGTGGACAGCGGCATGACCACCACGTATTAATTCCTTATATTTCAACTGGTTAACTTATGGTTTCAATTTGTGTGGATCTCTATCCCTGAACAAGGTTCCAAACAAACGAACAAGGCCTGCATGTGCAGGCCTTGTCCTTAAAATCCGATAGATTAATTGGCCGCTACACTCTCTTTTCTCTCCAGATACTTTTCAATAAGATCAGGGACCTTTTCAAATGCATTGGCAATGGCACCTTTCTTTTCAGTACTGATGAAGGAGATCTGGTCTCCATGAGTTACCAGGAAGCCGATAGGGGAGATACCGATGCCTCCACCGACGGCGCCCCCCTCTCCATGTTCCTGCTTTTTACTGTCTCCTTCTCCGCCACCGCTTCCAAATCCCATGCCCATTTTTACAACGGGTATGCATTTAAATTCACCCAGATCGAAGGGTTCGCCTACGATGGTCTCACTTTTTGCTTCAGATCTGATGAAGTCAGTGAGTTTGTCAAACAGTTTTTCAAATTGCATTTCCATGATATAAAATTTTAATTGTTAATGATTTATGTACGCCCAAAGTATTCGGGCTACACGGTTTTCTATATGAATCACAGCGTAGTTCTCTCCGCTATAATTAATATTCAAGCGAAATGGGGTAAAACGATTAATTGCCGCAGCCGCAGGAAACAGGGCTGCATTAGAAATGACATTGGTCGTGTCCAGGCTAACATGAAACTTCACGACCCTGAAACTTTTAATTACGGCCAACACTTTGCGAAAATGAACGCTTCTTCTCTTTCCTTGTCTTAGGGCTTTTGGTTTGGTCCGTTTCTTCCTCTTTGACCAAATTTTCAATGGTTCGACGTTAAAATGAATGAACAGAATTCTGAAATGGAGCAGTGGTTTCTCCTTCCAATGGAAAGAGATCCGAATAATTTTTCCCATTTCAATGTAATAAGATCCCGTCAGCGTGTTGAGCTGCAATTTAAGCCGTGCAAAAAGTATAAAGCACAGTATAAGTGACAACAAACACAATATAAGGATCAACACTGTCATAATCGCGTTCTAAGTTATTGTGTAAACTTAGAATGAACAATGATCCAGATTATGTGCGGTGATGATTTAGTTCAATTTTATATGGGAATCAAATGATAATTGACGGATGAATTAAGAAAAACAAGGGGATGCATGCCCATTGCAGTTTAAAATGCTAAATCAATAGTGATTGGATTGGGGTGTTCCAAAACCCATACTATGGTGGATCATTTTCATTTTGACAATTCAGGGTACAGGGAAGATAAGAATCATGAACAAAGACCATTCTGGGCCCCAGCGGACAGCGGATTTAGGCAAAAAGCAACCATAAGGTGATAGAAATGAACCTCATACCGGATGTTCGATCCTTGATTTTACTTCATAAGTGATAGGTTCATCGCTCAGTGATCTTCTGTTTTATTTGCGTAAATAGTTAAAAAACAATGATAAAAATCAATGGAAAAACCAATTTAGAGAGCCAAATTTGCGGGCAGAATATCAATCACGAAAAATGGATATCAAAGAAGTTGAAAATAGTGTTACTGAAAAGTACGAAAAGGAACTTGAAAGCTGGATAAGCAGAAAAAAGGCAGCCATTGATCTTATTAACTCAATCGGAACATTGCTTTACGATAAGAGCATTGAACTGGTATTGTTCAGAAATCTTCTTGTCGATCAAAGTGTTTCAGAGATATTGAGTTTGCACAAATACGCAAAGGATGTGGTAAATAAACCCATTAACATCTTTGACTCTGCGGAATTAGCACGGATAATAACAGGAATGGACCTTGTCCCTTCAAGAATTGATATTGGCAAACTAGCCTATGAATGGCAGGAAGTCCATAATGAATACAAGAGTAAATTTGATTTCATATCTGACAAACTATCAGGTTTTGTCGAAAAAGAAGAGCACCCGCTCGTACCGAAGGACGTGATCCTGTATGGCTTCGGAAGGATCGGACGTCTTGCTGCAAGAGAATTGATAAAAAATACCGGCAAAGGACAGCAACTGAGGTTAAGGGCAATTGTGACCAGAACGAATTCGGATACAGATATCATTAAGAGAGCATCTTTATTGCGAACCGACTCTGTTCATGGCCCGTTTCCGGGTACCATTATTGAAGATCTTGACAATAAATCGCTAATAATAAATGGTCAGATCATACACATGATCCAGGCTGCCAGCCCTGACCAGGTGGATTATGAAACCTTTGGCATACACAATGCTCTTGTGATAGATAATACCGGTGCATTCAGGGACCGTGAATCACTCGGTTTACACTTGAGATCAAAAGGTGTCGGTAATGTATTGCTGACGGCTCCGGGCAAAGAAATGCCCAATGTTGTCTATGGTGTCAATCACGAGGACCTGGATATTGAAAAAGAACACCTGTATTCCGCCGCTTCATGCACCACCAATGCCATTGTACCCGTTTTAAAAGTGATCAATGATCATCTTAAAATTGAGAAAGGACACATTGAAACGGTCCATGCCTATACCAACGACCAGAACCTGCTGGATAATATGCATAAGAAGTTCAGGAGAGGGCGCTCTGCGGCAATAAATATGGTTATCACTGAAACCGGTGCCGGTAAAGCGGTTACGAAAGTTATTCCATCCCTTCAGGATAAATTAACGGCTAACGCTGTTCGGGTCCCTACACCAAACGGTTCGCTGGCAATCATGAATTTGACGGTTGCCAAAGAGACCAATCTGGAAGAAGTCAATAGCCTGATGAGAGACGCAGCCCTTAACGGACAACTTGTTAGCCAGATTTTCTATTCCATTGACAATGAGCTGGTGTCCAATGATATCATAGGAAACGGATGCTGTTCGGTTTTCGACAGTCCGGCAACCATTGTACATCCTGACAATAAATCTGTGGTGCTTTATGTTTGGTACGACAATGAATATGGATACACCAGGCAAGTGATCAGATTAGCCAAACACGTGGCGAAAGTAAGAAGGCCGACGTACTACTGAGAAAGTTTTCTGAATTAAATACACTAACCAGGTTTTGAGCTATGTGAACCTGCTTTTGGCCATTATCCTTATGAATCCCGGTAACAAATTTTGTTGCCAGTGATCTTCAACCTTTTTTAACGAATTCAAAGAGAGCTACATTGTATTTATTTCGGAAAATATTACCTAAAAATTGAGTAAATAATGGGGTCGACGCCTAATTAATCGTTATTTTCCAATCTGTTTCAGAAGCAATAATTATTACATTCTACTGAAAGTGTTTGAATATTTCATTAAAAAACGGAAGAAAATCAGTTTTTAAAAAAAGGGAAGCTAGCTTTAATATTCGTAATTTGGACCTGCATTAGTTGCGCGGTTTAAAAAGTCAGTAATTTAAAAGCATCGGTATGAAAAAAATTATCGCAGTAATGTTCTTCGCTGCAATTTGTCTGACCACATTCGCACAGGAAAAAACAGAAGAGAAAATAGAAATTAAAACTTCTTCTGTATGTGGGATGTGTAAGGCTACAATCGAAAGAGGTTTAAAGAATGAAGTAGGTGTTAATAAGGCAAAGCATGACCCTAAAACAAAGGTGGTTACTGTGCTTTACGATCCGTCTTTGACATCGCCCGAAAAAATAAGGAAAGCAATTACCATTACAGGATACGATGCAGATGATATGCCGGCAGATTCAACCGCATACAGTAAACTTCATAATTGTTGTAAAAAAGATCATTAACACAAAAACCAATTCTTATGAAAAAAATTATCCTGTTTGTTCTTAGTGCGTTCATTGGAAATGTAGGATTCTCGCAATCCTATGCCACCGACTTTACGCTGGATGATTGTTCCGGATCCCCACAACATCTGTTTGGAGAGCTCGATCAGGGCAAGGTTGTGGTGATCACGTGGGTGATGCCATGTTTCTCATGTGCCGGACCTGCTTTAACAGCGTCTAATGTTGCTAAAAGCTATTCCTCGTCGCATCCTGGACAAGTCCTGTATTACCTTTCTGATGATTACGGAAACACTAACTGCATCTCACTGAATAGCTGGGCCAATCAGAATAATATTTCGGCGAATTCTGTTTTTTCCAACGGATCATTGAAGATGTCAGATTATGGAACGGATGGAATGCCAAAGGTTGTTGTCGTTGGTGGTCCAACCCACAAGGTTTACTTCAACAAGAATTACAGCGGCGCCGGAAATCCCAGCGAGATACAGTCCGCAATAAATCAGGCGCTCACGGAATCAACGGGAATTGAGGATAATTTATCCGTGGCAAACTCCCTGTCCGTTTATCCAAATCCGGCAGAGGATATTACCTATGTCTCTTTCGATCTGAGAACATCTCAATACATAGATATCGAAATTTTCAGTGTTCTTGGGGAAAAACTGGAGACCATTCAATTGGGCAATCGTGGGAACGGGCATCACAAAGTCGAACTGAACACGTCTTCATATAGCAACGGAATATATTTCATAAAGATCGGCAACAGGACGACCAGATTCATGGTTTCCAGGTGATGGTTTAAAAAATCTTAATTCATGTCAAATTACAGCACGGTATATATTCTTTTGATCACTTGCTTGTTTTCAACCTTGCCTTCTGACTTGTTTGCACAGGGCTGTTGTTCTGCAGGTAGCGGATCTCCGATCGCTGGAGGTGCATTTCCTGGGGTACTGGAGGACGGACAAATGGAAGTCAGCACAAGTTATCGCTACATTAGCACAAACAAGTTTGTTGATGGGGATAAGTCAATACCTCCTACACTGGATAACTATTCTACTAAATTCATGTATTCACGAGTAGGGTATGGTCTTAATGAAGATCTGACAATATTTGTTGAGTCCGGTTATTATCTTGATCAAAGAGAAATAACACTTAATGCGGCGAATACCCTTACATCTAAAGGGATCAGCGATCTGATCATTTTCCCCCGCTGCAATGTCTATAATAAGGCCAACGAAAGATCACGCACATCTTTAACCGTGGGATTGGGCTATAAGATACCTGTAGGGAAATATAATGACTCTGCTGCATTTCATGAACCATTCAGCGGGCAAACCTATTATTTTATCAAACCTCCTTCTGTTCAGCCTTCAACCGGATCCCATGATCTTATTATTAATGCCTTTTTATTTCGGGGATACCCACTTGGAGGCTTTAATGTTTTTGCCAATTTGAGCTATGTTAAAAAGGGTTGGAATCCGAAAGGCGAGAAATTCGGAGACTTCGCAAGTGCGGCATTATTTGCTTCAAAGACGTTATATGTTGGTTCCAATAGTCTGGGTTTGATGTTGCAGGCCAGGTATGAATGGATCGATCAGATGAAATTGAACAAGACCGTTTTATTATATAATTACCCGAATTATGACTGGGAAGCAACAAGCAGTCAAAAAGTGTTCATAACACCACAACTAAATTTTACTGTTAAAAAGCTCACGTTTTTCTTGTTAAGCGATATACCGGTCTATCAGTACGCAAAACTTGCGTCTATAGTTTCTCAACATCAATATACCGGGGGTGTTTCCTATAAATTTTTATTGCCTAAAAAAGCGGAGACACTGTAATTTTTCGTGAGTGTTTCATTCAGGTGTGAGTTGTATTCAGCCATTACTACCTTTTTAGCATAGGAAATAAATATTAATACAGGGATACAACAAGCATGAAATGGTGATGAATATTTCCTATTTTAGCAACATTATGAAATTTAAAAATCTAAATAAAGTCAAAATATTGGGTTTTTTGGCTACTGTATTGTTTTTGTCTTTCATGTTAAATGCATGCTCCTCAGAGAAGAGCAATGATCCTAAACCAGATCAAAAAAAGGATGATGATGTAAAAGATATACCTTTAAACTCTTTGAAGAGCTTTGAATACCCGGGGGTATGGAAAGCGGAATTTGTTTACGAAAAGGGTCTTTTCTCAGAGATTGTCTGGGGTGGAACAGATACAATGGATATCATATATGACGGAGCTTATATCTCTGAAATGAAATCACCGAAACTTGTGGCATCTTCTAATTACAACAATTCAAATGGACAATTAATGGGGTTCAGCTTTAACCCTGATCCTTCAATACAGTGGGTCAATTATCATTACAATGGAAATGAATCCCAACCAACAGGATATGACTGGCTTTGGAAGAAGTTTAAAAATGGATCCTGGCAGGTAGACACCCTGTATACAATTAGAAACCTACAGTACAATGCTGAAGGCGGAATAATTTCAGCTGACGTTAAGAATTTTTCAGCGGGTAGTGTGTTCAATGCAACCTTTGAACTGATATCAAAGCAAAATGTGTTCTTTGACAATACACCACTTCATGTACTTCCACAGTTTATTGACGGAGCATATGGTTTAACTAAAGTGAGTAAACAGTATGTTAAAACGTGTACATTAAAAAAAGGGGGAGTTGTGAACACGGTTGTGAAATACAATTATGAATGGGATGCTGATGTAGATCATCTGCCAGTGAAGATTACCTATACGCCAGATTCAAATCCTACTGAAAAGTTTTTTGAGTGGAATAAATAGGAGCCGGGATTCTTTCCGTCGCACCTACCCGTCCACTATTTCAGGTCTTTTGAGGTTCTATAGTGGCACCTTCAGAAGGCAAATCCAATAGCCAGAATAGGAACTACGCCACTCTCAAAATCATCTCCGGGCATAAAGGCATAACCCAGCCCGCCTTTGGCAAATAAACCCGAGTTGCCGGTAAACCTGTATGCCCCATAAGCAATGGATAACACTTCATTCAGATAAACCCCTCCAAACTCTGCTTTGTGTTTTGGCGTGCCCGCGTAAATGGTCGCTCCCAGACTATAACCCAGGTAGTCTTTCCCGTAGTAAAATCCTCCAACTGAACCAATAATGCCAAAATTATCCCCAAAGGGAATGATCCTTTCATAGACAGCGATCGGGGCAAGACCGTACACCGTTAAACTGACAACATTCAAACGATGTTCATGCTTAGGCTCTAAATAAGCGTTCTGAGCCAATCCCCTTAAGCCCAGTAAAAGCATTACACATATAAGTACCGACTTTTTCATGGACCATCAAAGTTAAGGTCTGGGTTGGGCTGAATCAATGTCCTGGCTCATGATTTCTCTCATGTCGAATTGCCGGCATTATCAGCAATTAATGAAATTAAAACTTTCAGGATTTGTCTACCTCAGGGTATTCGTTTCAGCTGTTACAAACAGAATTTGATAAGAACGAGATCAATAATTCAACCTGTCATCAAAGGCTAGCACAAAAAAGGCTACCAAAAGTAAGGATGGAGAAAGTACTACGGACAGGGCAAATACACCTTGGCCCAGGAAAAAAAGAACACCTGCCAACAGAATGCATAATGCGACCCACTTCTTGCCAACATTTGCTATCAGCAGAAAGATTCCATTCGCCAGGAGAGAAAGAGGCATCATCAATCCTACCCAGCCTGCGGCAAATTGCTTTGGATCTGGTTCCTCCGTCATCGCAAAAAGAAGTTCTCTTGCTTCAAATCCTTTTAACTCTCCGATGATTTCCATAGTGTACAGGGCCATGTTCCCGGCACCTGCGGCAAATGCTCCAATGACACCCAATACCAGTGAGACGACACCCAGAGAAGCTCTTGACTTCCCGATCCACCCCGCTATTGCGACATTGGCACCAATGAGAAACATACCACCATACTGGCCAAAGACGCCCTGTAAAAAAAGATCATCTTTAACGAGCCCATCATACAAACTACTGACAATTAAAAATACAGGGGCCAGTATGAGACAAATTTTGATCAATCTATTTACGGATCTGGTATACATGATTTAATTTAATTTTATCAAGCTAAAATACAAAAAATAATAGTTTTGAACTCGTGTCTGTTATCCGCTATTGAAAAACACATAGATATTTTAAAATTGATCCCGAACGGTTCATTTGTTAATACGGTCACGGATCCCTTGACGCAGGGCAAATGTTAAACCAATTCCTGCGTTAAATCATCCGGCATTTATTGTAGTGATCTTTAACTTTGAGCTATGGCTAACACCGTCCGGTCAAAGGTTTTGTCCTGGCACATGCATGGCATGTGGGTCGTAATCGTTCTTGGCTTCATTTTTCACTTTGCTTTTGACCTGCTCAATAGACCAGGATTCCTCGCAGTCTTTTTCCCTGTGAACGAGAGTGTATGGGAGCATTTAAAACTTGGACTTTGGCCTGTGATCTTAATGGGACTGTTTGAATTTCTGACCATAAGGTCGGTGGCCAATAATATCATACATGCTGTTTTACTTCGATTCTTCTTGATCAATGGAACCGTTCTTATTGTTTTCTACACGTACACTTTCTTCCTTGGCCATTCAATTGTTCTGGTGGACATACTTGTATATATGGTTGGTGTGATAGTGGGCCAAAGATCTGCGTTAAGACTTTTTAGTTCAAGATCACTCCCCTGGTCGTGGCTTTCCCTTCTGTTGATGTCATTAATTGTACTTCTTTTCGGCTGGTTTAGCTATGAACCGTTGCACCAGCCTATATTTATGGATAGTCGAACCGGTCAATTTGGAATGTGATCAGTTGATGGTGATCATTTGAATTTATGAACCAGCTTACCCCAGCCAAATAATTTGCCTGCAATTGAAATGATCACGCTTATGATCTTAAAAAAAAATTCAGGTTGAGGGGTTGAAAAATCCTTGAGTCCAAGACGTGGTGAGAGATAAAAGTATTTTGCGATGTTCACAGAACTTCCCGGCCTGGACAAGTTCAGCGTTGCCATAATGAAGAACATTCGGTGAATGTCTGCACAGGGGCTATACGTAACCCTTACTTCAATTTCTTCGTCCGTATTATTTACAATTGAATGCACAATTCCCTTTTCCACAAAAAGTTCTTCCCCCTGCTTTTTAATCATGGTTTCGCCACCCACTTTAAATTGAACTTCACCCTTGATAAGATGGAAATGCTCATCTGAATATTTATGTATATGAGGGTCAACTTTACCTTTGGGTTCCATTTTCCAGTTCATAACAAATTCAGATTCATTGAATGAAATACATCTGAAAGTCTGTTTCTCAAAAGAAAATGGCTGAAATACGATGTCTGAATTTGTCATATATTTTTAGCAAATAAATGAATTATTCCGAGGTGAAAGGTTTGATCACCTTTTCAGGAATTCTCATAAAAGCCACCCTGCGGAGGGCTTTTCATTGAATATTTTATTGCACGTGCAGGTTACGGCTGTCCAAAATTGGCAAACTGTACATCCACTATGCCCAAGCTTACCGTAGAATTCGTTCCATTGAAGAAGATCACGTTCACCTGTCCTGATTGTCGAACATAGGCGGTTACAGTAATTCCTTTCAGGTCCTGGAGTGTTGTGGCAAGAATAATATCACCAGGCTCAACACCAGTGCTTGGGAAATTCCTCTCTGCCTGACTTCCCGAAGAAATATTACCAACACTTACCTGACTTGATCCAGTATTAGGTCCACCGCTTTGATCTACAGCAGATATCTCGATCGTCTTGTTTGCAGTATCTATATTTATAAAAGTTCTTAACCCTGCTTTAACTGTAAATAATTCAGTAAACCCATTAACATTGGTAAATAGCATAATACTATCAGTGACAGCCAGTGTATCAAGTGCAGATGTACCGTTGCCTATAAGTATGTTTCCGTTGTTAACCGAAGAGCGCCCCGTACCACCATTAGTGACGGGCAGTACATTGGACACTTTAGACGTCAGGTTGATTGCTCCATTGGCTATGTCCTCTTCGATAATTGTTCCATTCAGAATCTCTGAAGTTTCAACAGAACCGGTAGCAATGTCCTCAGCAAGGATGGTCTCGTTCAGGATCTCA
>DJML01000030.1 GCA_002436505.1 Bacteroidetes bacterium UBA6491
AATAATTACGGCCCACTCCAACAATGCACGTCTTTCTATAAATTTCATACATTTGACAGAAGGCCATGGTTAAGAAGAAAAGGCGCAACCCCACTTCTAAAAGTCATTCGACACCTGTTCCAAAATCGTCGTTCTGGAACAATCCCCTTTTTATTTATGCCCTTCTGTCTATCTGCCTACTTATCGTATTCATTGCCAGAATGCATCTCTTGCCTTTTCCCCTTGAACGAGATGAAGGCGAATATGCCTACATGGCGCGCTTAATGCTAGATGGCTTCGCTCCATATACCCAGGCTTATAACATGAAACTTCCGGGTACCAATGTGATGTATGCGATTCTAATGACATTTTTTGGCCAAAATACTGAAGGAATTCATCTTGGTCTGGCCTTGTTATCTGTTTGCTCTATGATCCTGATGTTCCTTACATCATTGCACTTTGTTTCACGCATACAGGCATTATTCGCTTCATTGATTTTCGGCCTTCTATGTGTTTCTCCTTATGTTCTAGGTCAGGCGGCACACGCAACCCATTTTGTTGTTTTTTTCGCCCTTCTTGGTTCATGGATGACCTGTAAGGCCTTGGAGGATCAATGGTTGAAGCCAGTTCCATGGGTTCTGGCCGGCTTCTTTTTTGCGCTGGCCCTTATCTGCAANNGAGATCGGTGACCGGCGGTTACAGTAAAACAGGCTATGTGTTATTTTGGATCCTTGCCGCAGGAGGATTGCTCACGCTGTTCAGAAAAAGCATGCCCCGGTCAACTCGTGTTCTGGTGTCAGGTTTTGTTTTATCCTCTTTACTTACAATAGTACCCGGACTTTATTTTAGAAGCCATTATTTTATCACCCTGGCTCCTGCTATTGCACTACTAGTGGCTGTTTTCTTTGATCAAACGCTGGCGTTGGTTCGAAAAAAATGGAATAAAGATGCAACCTGGGCTACCTTCCTGCTCATGACAGGAATTGTCATTTCTGGAGTCAGTGCCAACAAAGGATTCCTGTTTGAGGACTCAGTGATGCTATCCAGTAAAAGACTGTACGGCAACAATCCGTTTGTAGAATCACTGCAGATCTCGCGCTATATTCAAAATAATACCGGCCCCTATGACAGGCTGGCCGTCATGGGTTCAGAGCCGCAGATCTGCTTTTATGCAAACAGGTATTCGGCCACAGGCTATATCTACACCTATAATCTGATGGAATCCCATAATTATGCCCTCACCATGCAAAAAGAAATGGCGGATGAAATAGAAAGGTCAGAACCGGCATATCTTATCTATGTAGATGTAAATTTATCCTGGCTGAGAAGAGATAGTTCAGAAACATATATTTTTGATTGGACCAGAAATTTTGTAGACTCTAATTATGTCATCGAAGCCTTGATGGAAGTCAGTCCGAACGCTTTCTCTGAATTGAAAATATTAAAGAAAAGCCCTGAATTTAGGCCCACCACCGACCAGGTGATCTATATTTACCGACGTAAAGAAGAAGCTTAACTTTTGATAGTCGGTTCGCAAGGATTTTTTATAAAATCGACTCCTGTTTACGATCTGCATACAAGTTCTTCAATTTGAACCATAAGCAGCAGGGCAATCCAAATTGACATATTCCTATTGACCAGACAAACGATCAAATCTCGCCAGGCGTTCAATATAAACTGCGTAATTGAAGGGATATCTATCCTGAAGACGTATGGTCGCTTAACATATACCAGGTACTGTCCTTCTTCTCCATAAGGATAGAAAACCACCCCTGGAGGATCGTATCAGGTTCCTCATATTCAAGGTTGTATCTGCCTGTTACATAGTAATTTATATCCGAAAGTCGCTTCAGCTCCAGATTGTCAAAAAATAATTTCCCCATCTTGTCTTCCGGAAAAGAGCCCTTATAGGCCCTCAGAATGTTGTCATAGCCCTGTTTTATACCGGACCCAGATATTATCTGTGCCTTTTCTGATGGATAATAGCCCTTCACAAAACACGCTATGTCCCCATGGTTCCAGCATTCCGCCTGTTTTATGAAATTTCCCACGACAGCAATCGAATCCTGCTCAGATTGACTGACCAATGTTTCCTTTTCAATACTGATGTCTTCCTTCTGTGTATTGCCGCCACAAGCTATAAAGAAGAACATCCAGGCAAATATTAGTGTGTTTTTCATTCTGTGAATAGTCCTCACTCCTATCTTTTCCCCTTCCATTCGATCTGTACCATACCATTGGCCCCCTTGTTCCCAGGTAAAGCGTTGATCGTGGTTCCGGTGTTAACCTCTGATCCTTTGCCGCCATTTCCTCCTGTGCCGTATGTGCTTCCATTGTTCCCTCCTATGCCACCAGCGCCTGGAAGTGCACTTGGCGTTATCCCCATGGAAATCTCTCCTTTGCCACCGGCTGATCCGAATGGATACCCCGCCCCTCCGGCTCCTCCATTAATATTTTCGGCTGTATTGCTTCTTCCTTCCGAACCCTGGTTGGCAATCTTTATTATTGCTTTGTTCAGGGCAATTAGGCTGGCCTTACCTGTTGTTCCGTTGCTACCCATGTTTCCGCCTTCGCCACCAGCTCCAACGGTTACAGAATATGTCGTATTCGCTTCCAGATGCATGTTCTCCACAGTGACCACTTCTCCGGCACCTCCGCCTCCACCGCCGCCGGTCGAATTATTAACGTTGTTGTTGTGGTACGCACCACCACCTCCGCCACCTCCGCCGCCGATCAAGGTGATCTTTGCCGTAATTTCCTGTGCATTGATGTTAATAGTATAATCACCTGCAGAATCGAACATAAAACTGCCGGAAACCGGCTGTGTAGGGGGATTCTCTTTCTCCTCCTTGCATCCTGCGGTAAAATACACTGCAGTTACAATGAGAATTATCACTGAATTTTTCATCGTTAAAAGATTAATTGACTGCAAATCGAATATACTAAAATTAGGTGAGAGAAGCTATTCTAATGAAACATTCTATCAAATAATGCATTTAAATACATAATGACCATTATTCTTATTTTTGTTAACTTCCACTCTGAATTATCCATTTATTGAATCCATGGCCACTGACCCATATTTGCTGGAAAGAATACAAAATATTTTATCTGAAAGGTCCTGTGCATACACCGAGAAAAAGATGTTCGGGGGAAACTGTTACATGGTAGATGATAAAATGTGTTTCGGCACCTATAAAGGAGGTCTAATGGTTAGGACGGCTCCTGAGGAGGAGCCTGAACTTGCGCAAAGGAAAGGGGCTGCTCCGATGATCCATGGTGGTCGTCCAATGAAAGGTTATCTTTTTATTCAGCCCGAAGGATATGACAACGACAGCGACCTTGAATTTTGGATAGATAAAAGTCTGGAATTCAACCCCAGAGCCAAATCAAGTAAAAAAAAGAATTAACATGGCAACAATCTCAAAAGGAACGTTTGACTTTCTAAAAGAACTAAAAGCAAAGAATGACAGGGAATGGTTTACAGCGAACAAAACCAAATATGAAAAGGCAAAGGCAGAATTCGAAGTCTTTATTGATGCTTTAATTGCAAGGATCGCACGGTTTGACCCAAACATTGCGCATCATAAGGCAAAGGACTGTATCTTTCGAATTTACAGAGATGTCCGGTTCTCACAGGACAAATCACCCTATAAGGTCCATTTCGGCGCCCATGTCAGTCCAGCTGTGAAAAAGTCAGACATTCACTCAAGGGCAGGATATTATATCCATCTTGAACCAGGTGGCTCATTTTTAGCCGGTGGGGCATACCTGCCTCAAGGAGATTGGCTAAAGGCGATTCGACAGGAGATCGCATACAATCCAGAAGAATTCAAGGGCATTCTAAAAGCCCCTTCCTTTAAAAAATATTTTAAAGAGATGGAAGGGGAGCAACTTAAGACGGCTCCGCGCGATTACCCTAAAGATCATCCTGAAATTGAATTATTGAAATATAAGAGTTTTCTCGCCTCACATTATTGCGATGACAAACACGTCCTTTCAACGGACTTCCTGGATCATTGCGAAAAAGTTTTCGAAGCACTCTATCCTTTTGACCATTTCCTAAATAAATCAACGGATTAAGGCATTTAATCCCCGTTAAAGGATTGCGCTCTGTTTCAATCGCATATCTTCGTGAGATGAAATATACGGTTTATGTGATCTATTCTGAAACCGATGACCAGTACTTCCGCGGATACTGCCGTACCAGGGATTTTCTAACGGTACTTGAACATCATTCCAACGGCAAAGACTTGCTCACCTCTCCCGGAAAACCATGGAAATTAATATGGAAAACCGAGAAGGAAAAAGAAGGCCGGGCTAAAAAATTGTGCAAGGTCATGAAGAACCTGACGCGTGAACGGCTCATGGAGTTCTTTGACAAATACAAGGAAGACCTGGCGACTGACGTGCCGACTAAAAACAAATAGAGACATTCTTGCGAACGTCTCTATTAATAGGTTAGCTAGTGTTTACGGTTTACCCAAGTTAAAATAATATCTCAGTTATACGTACTCTCAAAAATTGTTCAGAAAGTCATTAGTTAACTATCAGTCTGCGAACTGCAGCGATCCGTGCATTGCTTACCCGAATCATGTACATGCCTGGACGCAAACCCGCTGTTGAAACGTGATGGATAATTACATTTCCGTTGGCGTTGATGTTTTCAACAAAGACGGATTTGCCGGACATATCCATAACTTCAAGACTCAGCGCCTCAGATGATTCATTGTATAAATCAATTTTGATCTGATCTCCGGCATTAACAGGGTTAGGCGAAATGCGTAGTGATGGAATATTCATAAGATCCTCATTTATGGTTGATGCTGTTTCTTCATTTACTACAAGGACATTAAATGCGGCGCCTGCTGCAAGGTCAACTTTGTCTTCATTGTATATCGCCCACTTTGTGCCGTTATAGTAAACACCTACCTCATGATCGTTATACACCCCTGTGATACTTCCGTTTGGATTATAGTTCTGGGTGATCAATATTTTAACATTCGGGTTGCCGTTGCAAGCCGGGTCGTCAATTATTGTGATGTGGCCAAGTGTATTTCCTGGGTCAGCCTTGTGAACAAATGTATTATGTATGGTTTTCCCTTCAAACACCACAGAGAACGTCAACCCTTCTTCCATATTCACTTTGTCCTGGTTGTAAATAGCCCATTTCTTTTCGGTCACATTATAGAACACACCCACTGTATGGTTACCTAGCTTGCCCAAAGACCCATCACTGCTAAACAATTTAGAAACAAACAACTTTGCGTTTGGGTTGCCATTCAGGCTAGGATGATCTATAAAAGTGTAGTTTTTCGAGATGTTGCTTAATGACGATACATGGGCCCAGGACTTAAAATCCGCCCCTGGAAGAAAAATGTTCCAGTTCGAATTTTTAGTAAAAGCCGATTTATCGTCGCTGATGATACGCCAGAACTTATCATATCTGGCTACCGTTACAGGTGCTTTGTGGTAAACTCCAGCTCCTCCGCCGGGGTTGAAATTGTGCGTCAACAACGGATACAGGAACACTTTATCGTTCATGAACACATCGTCGACTTGAGTATAACTGCCGGTAATGCTTGCTTCAGAAGCATTGTGTATCAAGTAGTTAGACTCTTGGGCTTCAGAGGATTGTGCCACTAACAATCCTAGCATAATAATAATCAGGTTATGAGCTTTTTTCATTTGTTTATGATTTGATGGCTCAAAAATGCAGCTACCTGTAAACTAAAGCGAGTGAATTATGGCGAATAGGCTGCCCGAATCCGTGAATGGGCCCAGACACATTGTGAATGAAATCTGAATTGTAAAAGAATGCAAAGACCTACAGCTAGAGAAGGTTAATGCGTTTCATTAACTGCTCTTTGTATGTTTTGCCGATAGGAAGAGACTTGCTTCCTATGTGAAGTGTATTCTCTTCAATGCGGTCAATTTTGGACATGTTCACTATAAATGACCGATGAATCCGCTCAAATTTTCCTTTGGGTAATTTGGTTTCTACATTCTTAAGTGAGGCACTGACGATATACCTGTCATTCTTGGTGTGAATAAATGCATAATTGTCATACGCTTCAGCGTAAAGGATCTCTGACAAGGCTAATTTCCTCAATTCGTGTTTAACCTTGATAAAAATATGATCCCCTGAGACAAAGTCCTGCACTTTTAAACCGGCATCGTTTTCTTCTGCAGGCAATTGTGCAGGATGGTGATTGGCATAGTTGTAAAGTGCAACAGCTATGCTGGAATGGAGATTCTTCTCATCTACCGGTTTAATAAGATAAGCACTCGGTTCCACCGCTTTTATTCTTTCGAAGGTATCGGAATCATTGAATGCCGTAAGAAAAATAAAAGGGATACTGTATTTCGATTTGACGATCTGAGCGAGCTCAATGCCGTCAATTTCCCCTCCCAGGTGGACATCAAACATTATAAGGTCCGGAACATTTTCCCTAATGGTCCTCATAGCGTCATCTGCATTGTCTACCGGCTTGAGTGCTGTATAACCAAAATCGTTCATATAGCCGGCAAGATCCTCAGCAATGATCGGATCATCCTCGACGATCAGAATTCGTATTTTTCCTTCTTCGCTTTTCATCAGACTATTTCGTATTCAGTTATTTCAATCTTGACGGTTGTACCAAGGCCACCGGTCACCGACATTTTTGCCTTCATCTTGGAAGCCAGAGAATGCACAAGCTTCATTCCGAATGAAGAACTTTTATCAAGGTCAAAAGCATCCGGTAACCCAATGCCATCATCCTGCACCGTAAGGGTAAGAAGTTCATTCTTTTCCGAAAGCCTTATAAGCAAGCGGCCTTTTTCCCTCTTTTCAAACGCATATTTGAACGCATTTGTTATCAACTCATTGAGTATTAATCCAATTGGGATGGCCGTGTTTATATCAAGTTCAATAGGATCTATGTCAGTGATCACCTCTATCTGGTCTTTGTCAATGCTATACGATTTGCCAAGTGTTTCAAGGAGGTTATGAATATAATTATCAATATTAATTCCTTTCAGGTTCTTCTCCTGGTAAAGTTTCTGGTGTATCATCGCCATCGATTGAATCCTCGTACGGCATTCCTTCAAAAGTTGAACCGTCTTTTCGTCGTCGATATGACGCGACTGAATACTGATCAGGCTGGAAACAAATTGCAGGTTATTTTGGACTCTGTGATGAATTTCACGCAGGAGGACCTCCTTCTCGCGAAGTGAATTCTCGATGATCTGATTCTTCTCCTGTAAGGTGATGTTCCTCTTTTGCTTGACTCTGTACTGATATCTGAACATTCCACCCAGCCCCAAAGCAAGGACAAGAACAGCCCAAAGGAAATATGTCTGTACCTCACTTCTTCTTTTTAAAAGCTCCTCAACTGCTTTCTCCGAACGAAGCGTAGCCCTTTCCGCACGTAGTTGTTCAATTTCTCGCTGCTGTCTTTCTTCATTGTACTTTCCTTCAGCCTCCAGAATTGCACGTTGCTTTTCCTCGTCGTGCAGGCTGTCATTGTAATCCTGGTATTTGAGCTTAAAATTATAAGCTTGCTCAAACTGCTTTAACGCAGCATAAGATCTCGAAAGTTCGTTGTATGCAGCCGCAAGCATGCTCTTTGATCCGAGCTGTGTCGCCTGTTCGACCGTTTTGTTGCCATACTCAATTGCCTTTTCATACCTCCCCTGTTCAAATGTTGCTTTAGTTAAATACCTGTTACAGGTTAATTCCCAGTTTCTATCGCCAAGAGACACGTACAGATCTTTAGCCTTCAGATAGTGATTTATTGCTTCAACGTAATTCCCTTTTTCGGCCAGTATCAATCCTTTTGTAACTTCATTTCTTGCGATTCCCTGAGTAAGACCTGCCGTATTATAAAATCTAAGTGAACGATTAACCCAGTAAGAAGCATTTTCCAGTTCTCTCATTTCATATTGCAACTGTGCATAGTCTCCGACAACATTATAGAAATGAGCAGAATCTCCACCTTTTAGCAAAATGTCCATCGCTTCAGACATATACTTATTGGCCTTTTTAAAGTCCTTCTGAAGCGCAAAAACGATGCCTACGTTGTGTGAAGTCGTCGCAACTTTGATCATTTCACCCATTCTTTCCTTGATCTTAAGTGCTTTCAGGTAGTATTTGATTGAACGCGAGTAATCTCCTTTGTTCTGGCTGACCAGGCCAAGGTTATTATAGATCCCTGCCTGCTTGATCGAATCCTTTTCTTTTACGTAGTATTCCATCGCTACCAGGTAGTGCTTTAGTGCACTGTCATATTCCGTCATCATCAGAAATGTATTGCCAATTCTTGTATGGCTGGCTGTAATTCCTGTTTCGAAACCGATCTCAATAGCTGTTTTATTGCTTAAACGCATATAATAAAGCGTGCTGTCGTAGCTTATTGATTGAAAGTTCAATCCCAGGCGGATATAATTCCAAACGAGCCCGGTATCTCCTTTCAGAGAATCCACCTTATGTTTCAGCTCTTCAATCTTTGGTGTCTGTGCATTGCTATGGGAAGGGTTTAACGTGGCTACAAAAAACAAAATCAATGAAACAAGCATCATTAGTACTGATCTCACACTGATTAATTCACGCTTATTATTGTTTGAAAATATTTTCAAGGTCAAATTTTTAATATTTTAGGAATAATATCTTTGGGCCGTGGTTACATAATGAACATTATTTAACCAAAAACCATTGTAAAAATAGGTAAAAACGTGAATCTGATGGTCAGTCGTTACCTTATAACATGTATTGAGCCAGTGTATGCATGTGGCATGTTCTCGTGATCGATCACATTGATCTGATAGAAATAAACACCTGCCATAATATCTCCCGGGTCCCACTCGTCTCGTTCATTTGCTGACCTGAACAGCAGTTCTCCCCATCTGTTAAATATGAACATTTCGTATTTAACGATGCCGTATCCGGTCGGCCTGAAAACGTCATTTATTCCGTCGCCATTCGGGGTTACAGTGTTTGGCATAAAGAAAGTGTAGATGAAATTTACACGTACAGAACTTGTGAATGTATCTGCACACCCTTCATCTGTAGTTGCGACCTGGGTGATCCAGTACGTTCCGCTATCAGTGAATCTATGGCTGAAATTTCGGCTCGAATAGAAAGCACCGTCCGAAATCTCGTAAGTCACTCCTGAACTACCTGCGGAAAGATCCTTGAACACGATATCACTGTTCAGTATATCGGTCTCAACCGGACTTGCCGTAAAACTCGCTGTAGGCAGCGGGAAGATGTCTACATTTCCATTTGTCGTATAGTAACACCCTGGGCCGGTTTCGAACCACATGGTCAGGTTATGTGTACCAGCCTGACCCCTGGGATAGGTATAGAAGAAATCTTCTTTTCCTTTTACGGTGTCTCCGTTACCCATATAGAACCAAATACTTGATATAGGAGCATTTAAATTGGTGGACGTGTTCCGTACCCTGGTTTCAACATCGGCACAAACATCATCAATTGTAAATGAAGGTGCAACAACCGGGTTTGTTGTTACTGTTTGTTCTATTGTATCCTTGCAGTTAAAGTTATTCGCAACTTCCAGCCGGATATTAAAATTACCGGAAACACCATAATTGTGGCTAAAATCAGGGGTATTTCGACTGGAATTATCATGGAGCGTCCATAACCAGTTCGTTATTGTTCCCTCGGCAGTCGTTGACATGTCTTTAAAAGAAACAAGATCATCCTTGCAAGGCAACACCCAATCTAGACCTGCAACAGGTTTTGGGTCTACATGGATCGTAAAGGATGAATCTGAAACACATCCTGCATTGGAGGTGATCATCATATCAATGGTGTGATCACCATTGGTGTTAAAAACATGCTTTATTGTAGTGCCAGTTCCCTGACCAGTTCCATTAATGGACCAGGCTACTGAACGAATGGAATCCGGCATTGATTCTACATGTTCAAGAGTGATCATATCCTGTGCACAATTGCCTGTGACACGCAGAACCGGTTCCGGCAAATAGTGCACAATTGCCTGTGAGTCAACCGTGTCCGTGCAACCATAATCCGATTTCACAGCAAGCGAAACAGGATAATATCCATATGTCGGATATAATTCACCGGTCTTTTTATTCCCCTGGTAATAACTTCCACCGGTATTCCACCAGTGTTCCAGGATCAGCCCCTCCGAAATAACAGAAACATCTTCCAGTATTATTGAATCCCCTTCGCACACCGGCTCTGTATAAATGCCTGCAACCGGTAACGGATGGACATCCAGTATTGCTGAAGCTGTGTCGCTGCAGCCATACTTTGTGGTCGTAACAACTGTAATGTTGCGAATGCCAGTGTCTGTAGATCTATAATTCCAGTCTTTACCTGTGGAAATCATACCATCCGCATCCCACTCCGTGTAAGCTATTGAGTCCCCTATCACAGTTGGCTGCATTGAAATACTGTCGAAAAGGCAAATGTCACTATCCAACAAGGCCGTTACCGGCTTTTCGTACACAAGCATATTTTCTTTCACTGATCTTTCGCATCCTTTATCTGACACCGTGATCAGCTCTACTGAGATGAGTCCTTTTTGAGGCATGATCACGACAGGTGCCGATCCGGAAAATGTATCGTTCAGAACAACCCATTTCTGTTCATATGAACCGGAATTAATCGTGGTAAGATCTATCAACAAGGTTGTGTCCCACTGGCAATCATCATGAATGTTCATTTTAGGTATTGGGTTCGGATAGATCGTAATTATCTCTGAGGTTTCATCTTTACATCCAAAGGAATCCTGAACAAAGAGATGCAAAGGGTAGGAGCCTGCAGAATCTATGATCTTGATCCAGTTCGCTCTGTTATAAGCGGTATCCAGGCCTGTGATCTCCCATCTTATTGAATCAAATTGTGAGTTCACATAGGTCGACTGATCTGAGAAGACGAACAGTTCACCTGCACAGGTGTCTTGTTTCGACAGAGCGGCAACCGGAATGTCCAGAACATCTATCCTGGTAGAATCGGTGTGTCTGCATCCGATGGCATCAAGTACGGTTAGAGTGTATGTTACATCAGTAGTAGGTTTGACAAACGTCCTTACTTTTGTTGGGTTATTAACTCCTGTCGCAGGGCTCCACTGGTATGATTTAAAACCGGTTCCTCCTGTAACAATATTTCCAATAATTGTGCTGTCTCCCCTACAAAGGTTCCTGAACTTTGAAAAATTCGTGACCATCTGTGGCCGTACGGTAACATTGACTGTATCTCTGGTCTTACACTGCCCTTTATCCGTAAGAAGAACGAGTTGATAGATGCTGTCTTTAAACCCGGCATTGCCTGTACTGAATAACGTCCTGGCAGAGTCTGGCATTAATATCCCTTTTTTCGGTGACCACAGGTATGAATTGCCGGCTATCCCCGGATTCCCGATCTGAACCTCTTCAAAAGAGCAAATTGTTGTATCATTTCCTGCGTTCCTTAGAGGAAGCGGAGGGATCTTGAGAAATGACGGTGAGCACACGCAATTCGTGGAGTCAATTACCAGCAACAGTCTGCAACTTTCTTCCGGGGATGTGCTGAAAGCAATAGATCTGGCTACAGAAGTGAGGTCAATACGATCGCTAATGGAGTCAATGTAAATTACGGATTCAGAGAGGTCAAAATACCCGTTGCCGTTCTTATCGTAAACGACAAGGACTTTCACAACCTGTCCTGAATCCTTCGCCGAGCCAGAATTTCGGATCAAATAATCAAGGGTTACAAGTTCCTTTGTTGAAGATGGAAGTGACTGGCCTTTCACAAAAGACAGCTCATACTGTGACTTAATGATAGAGTCCAGCTTAAGGTCGTCGGCTGTAACAACATTAATATCGCACCAGGTGCTGTCCTTAACGCAAAGCGCAGGTTGTTTGACCACTGACTGGGCGAAGATCTGAACACCCTCGCAAGGCAGCTCTTCAGCAACTAGGTAAACCGAGATATCAAAAACAGAAGAGTCTCCTGCAGTAATTCCTGAAGGGAGTATCCATTCAATCGTCTTCCCTCCTGTAGCCTGAATAATATTGGAGAAGAATGCCGGTGCATTATGCTTTGCATCCGCAACCAGTGAATCTATGTAAAGCCCGTCGGGGACAATAAGCTGGATACGGTCATTTACTTTGGTCGTATCCGGACCTAAATTTAAAAATTTAAAAGAGGCCCTGCCTCCAAATCTACAAACTTCCAGAGGGTCGATCTCAAAAGACATTGCGGCAAAGTATGGTTTGGTTACGCCTTTAATGTTTATTGGATCGCCAATTTCAAATGCAGCATTTACAGGGTTTCCGCATTTAAGCGTCCCTCCCGGCTTCATCAGCAGGTAACTTGAAGATGCAAAATCACAATCTGTTTCAAGATTGAAGGTAAAATAGACAGTAGAAACATTGTCATTTATCCCTCCCATTCCATCTTTTTTCAAACCGGTATGCGCTCCTGCAAGATCCCATCTGACCACACCAGCTTTCGGAGATGATTTGCCGGTGACCATCACTGAATCCGTCGATCCTTCAAGACGTAGCCATGCTGTGTCTCCAAGGACCATACCGGTTCTCATGATGAGATCAACATACAGGTCATAAACTCGGGACCTGCCTGTGTTGATGATCTTCATAGAATAGCTCACTGGTTCGCATAGATTAACTTCAGCAGGGACATCCAGCAGACTAACATCCAGCCTTGTATTGACCGGTGTATATTTAAGCATCAGCTTTGTTGTAATGCAAGGATAGGCCGCAATTGAATCCGGATATCCAACACAATTTGAACCGAACAACAGTTCAATGCTGTCGGTATTACAATTTACGTAGACTGCCCTTAAAATGATATCTTTTGTGCCTTGCTTTACAAGGTTTCCAAGCGGAAGAAAATCTGCCGTTAAAGGAATCGTACTGTTGTCAGTTAGATCTATCGCTTCGATCACACGTACATTGCCGTTGTTTATCGCTCCGACCCAAATATATTCAGCGTCAGAAAAAGTAGAGTTATTGGAAATCCTGAGTCTCCATTCCACTGTATCTGAATACGCCTTTACATCGATCTCCTGGGCAGTAATCTTCAGTTCAGGCTTGTTAAAGAAAACGTTGTCAATCGCATTTGCCCCTTCGATCGTGTCATACCCTGTGCCAAAAGTTCCTTTTCTTTCAAAAACGAAAATATAACGCATTGGAGAGCTGCCCTGTCCAGCTTTACAGGTTGGGATATACCTTGTTCTGAAAACCCCGGTAAAACCGTCATCGCTTATATTGAGCGGTCCGGAACGATCCTTGTAATAATTTGCGACATCATAAAAAAGTGTATCCCCTGAAGCGGATGTAGCGCTTAATGCAGCAGTGTCCTGAAATTCAACTTTTGTCACAGCTGAGCCTGCGGTCCGGTACTGATACATGTCACTGTAAACATGCGAAAAACCTGACGGTGGTATCACCATTACCTTGGAGAGTTTGGCCCAGGGCCGGTATTCGAAAGGGAAGAAATTTCCCCCGGCATAATTCGAACAACAATTGCCGATGCTCAGGTAAAAATTATTGGAAACCGTAAGGACATCACAACTGTTGGTGTACCAGTTATTGGTGCAACAATTTGTGAAGTATGTTCCGGCGAGAACAAACCTGCCGGAAAAAGTATCGCACTGGTATTTCTGAGACGATGAAGGTGATGCCACCGTACTCATGTAAAACTCATTTGTAGAGGTAATCTCCTGGATGAAGTTGCCCGGATTCGGATCTACGACATAATATACCTCGACATTTATGCTGTCGCCGGCAAAATATTGAAAACCGCTGTAAAGAGGACAACCGGAGCTTATAAGTGCCGGAATCCCGAAATCGAATTCAATGGTCCTGGTATTTCCGGACAATGATGTTGTATAGGACACATTACCACAGTTATAAAGTAAACTTCCGCTACGGTAAATCTTTACCCTGGCATCCGCAACCTTTAGGTATCTCCCATAAGGGATTATCGATTTTGCTTTGCCGTATCTCCAGTTCTTCACTGAACCTGCAGCTAAAATTTTCCCTCTGAATGTCGTTAGCAATGTGTCTCTGTAAACAACCCTTTCCGTTTTAATTTTATCCAGGTCAATCGTGCCGCTTGCGTCCGGAAGACCATCGTTGTCATTGTCAGGTTTCCCGATAGAGATCCTCTCAGCGGTAAACGACCGGAAAGCCATTCCGCCTGCGCATTTGGGATTGCAATGAAGCTTAACATTTCCGCTGCCACAATAAATATTGAGGAAACACCCGGTGCTGCAGGATGTGTCAGGGTTATAATACAGATCCATCTGATAGCTGCCTGTGCCATGGTCGGCACTTGAATTACATTTCCCGCTGACCCTTATGATAAGTTCAGACAGATTAAGCGTTGTTGTCGGACTTCCTGAGAATCTGGCGTATATGGTATCGCCTTTCTGGGTAACCGACTCAGGTTTCCAGGCCCCCCCGTTCAGGTTATAATATGCAAAGTCATTAACATTCAGCGAATGGCTAAATCCTGAAGGCAGAATAAAACGGGCATCCATTCGGGACTTTGAAGATATCCCCATGAGATAGCCATTGGAAACCGTGAAGATGAACTTTGCATTTTCTCCATCCAGAACGTCGGAAGGCGTGCTGCTTGACATACTAAAACTTTGAATATATCCACCTGAACCCCAGACTTCCGCGTCAATTATTTTTGTCTTACACTGATCATAGTATGATGGCAGGTAGCGCCAACGATGACTATAAAAAGCAGGGCCACAAGCATCGATGCAACAAGACCGGGAATCCCATTCAATGAACATTGTGTCTCCGGGTGCCAGATCCGGCAGATTCAATGTTACCCCACCCACAGGATAAGAACTGAGACAGGCAAAGGTCCCGGAGGTGTCAACTATTTCAACACCGACAGGTACGGAAGCGGTCCATGATCCGGAAGCGCCTTTTCTATATTTTATAGAACTTACGACGATCTCTGTAAGGATCCTCGAATAATAACCGCCATTGTAAGAATTGAAAATATTCATCTCAAAAGTACGTGCGGTATCGTTGCCGGTATTGATCACCCGAAGGCCATTTGTGCTTAAGTTGCTGGCGTCAAGACAAGGCGTTTTCCCATCCGTTACCCTTATGGAAAGTTTTGGCGCCCTTGTAGAAACCGTGAGGTTTGCTGAAGATGTAACCACATCGCACAGTTTTCCTCCACACCCCCACTCTAACCGGTAGGTCGACTTCAACCGATCACAGGTCAATACCACTATGGTGTCATAGATTACTACCGTTTCGTTAAGATCCAGAACAGCGTCCTTGTTTCCGGTTAATTTAAAATGGGTAGAGTCAAAGACCGACCGGATGGTATCCTTCGAAATTGTGATCGAGCCACCGCTTGTGCCGATAACTTTCATCCCATTTTGGTTCACCTGCGTAAACAGAAATTTATGGGCGCCACCCTGTCCTGTGTTATATAAAGTGATCTTTCTTACTATAGTGTCTCCAAGATCTACTGTTGCAAAGCGGTTAGTTATATCCTTAATATTCAACGATGGTTCACGAACAGACAAAGGCTTTGTTGAGATACTCAGGGACCCTCCCGAATAATCAGAAGTTAGCTTTATCGTTGCCAGGCCTCCATTGTTAACGAGGTTGCTGAGATCGCAATCAGCTTCGATAGAAATTTTAAACGTTACGGCTTTTGTTATAGGGATATCATTAACGGAAAAGACCGGAACGTTCAGGTTCGAAACATTGTTTTCGGAGACGTTACTGCCTGATAATGAACTAACCACATATTTAACCCCAGATGGGAGATCAACGTCAACAGTTATGCCGGTCACTGTGGAGGTCGTTATATTTCGGACCTCAATTTCAAATTCAACCTCATCTCCGCATATTACTATCTCAGAAGGATTCACATAATCCAGGTTGAGAGAGGCCTGACCATAGATGTTTCCTAAACCTATGAACAAAAGGACAGATAACCAGGAAAATTTCAATGCTTTGCTTACCGCTGACATCTAACTTGTTTTACTACTAATAATGCGCAATATCAATCTAACAACCTACTAAGGTAGTCAAATCAAGTAAGTAAGTCAATTAAAAAACCAATTCCCTTGATATTCTATATTTTAGAACTTTTTTCCAGCGTTGGTGCAACGTATTTGGGGCCTGTTCAGTCTTGTAAGAGTCAGAATTAGTAAAAAACCATGTTTATGTTACATGTGGCCGGAATCTGCGTACGATGAAAAAGCATTTGATAATTGGACCACATACTGAAAATGCCCCTTTTTAGGGGCATTTTCTTGTTATATCAAGCAAAAATTAGCGGGTAATAAGAACTACATACAGAATGTCTTGTATAAATCAGTTGTAATTATAGAGATAGCGGGTTAAAAACAGGGAGGTTTCGAATAAAGATCGCTTTTACTCAGCATCCTCAAGGGATATTGCTTCAGGATAAACGAAGCGGTCGTGTATATCGATGTAAGCAAGAACTTTTGGGCTTAGTTCTTTTAGTAATTCAGTGAATGACTGGAAGGAGTCACATGATTTGATCTCCAACTCCCATAACTTAAGATTTAGGATCGACCGGATCTTGTCACTTGAGCGTTGAAGTACCTGAATCACTCCATAAATAGATCCGTCAAAAAGTGCATGTTTCTCCTGCTTATCCCTCAAAACATCAAAGTATGGATAGAGTAACCTTTCATGAAGGTCAACCATCATCTCGAACTCTTTGAACACATTACATACATCCCCCATTTTTGGGGTATTAATCTTATAAATTCTCTGGTACTCCTGACAAATTGCAACGATTCGCTCATACATCGGTTTAAATCCACTGAACTTCTCAAATTCATGAATAATTGAGTCATAGGTGGGTTCTTCAACCTTTACTTCAGGAAAAGACACGACATCCTCTTGCAGGCGAGCAATCATCGGCCGGGTTACTTTGCATTCCATACATTCATGATTTTCACTCATGGATCAATACACCAAATGCAAATCAATGTTTAAAAGGCCCAAAAATCTATGTCATGGGTCAACCAATCAACTGATAATTATCACATTTGAAAATTGAGAAATTAGGCAATAGGGTTCAGAAGAACCTCATATTCATAGTCCTCTGCCCGCTTTTCATGCAAGAATTTATTAACAGCATCCTCCTCAGAGTGTCCATGAAAATACGAGGTATGAAAACCCGTTTCGCCTTTTCTCCTCCACTTGATGGTATAAGAAAAATGGATGTTTTCCCTGGTGATCTTTTCAATATGATCTTTCATTGCCTCAAGACAATGAATTGAGCTTTTGCCTTTAACAGTGTGCAAAAGCATGTATTCATCATGCCTTGGGTTGAATGTCAAAAGGTTGAGCTTTACCGTTTCATCGTCCGACATCATGTTAATGTGATAATCGAAATGGCAGGACACCTCATTGTCCTGACGCAACATTTCCTGGATCTCATGCTGCAGCTTAAGCTGACGAAGTTTTTTATCGGTGTTTGTCATTAATTCATGCTCACACAAATATCGTATTCTTGTGGAGTTATACATGGAACTCGATCATTTGTTTTTTATGAGAAAGGCGCTTCAGGAGGCGCAAAAAGCAGCCGAAGAAGACGAAGTGCCCATTGGAGCTGTTGTCGCACTTGGCAACGAAATAATTGGCAAGGGATACAATCAGACAAGGCGTTTGAATGACAATACAGCACACGCCGAAATGATAGCTATTACCGCAGCTTCCAATAAAATGGGCTCGGGGATCCTTGAAGATTGCCGGTTATATGTTACGATCGAGCCATGCGTTATGTGTGCCGGTGCGATCAAATGGGTAAGGCCGTCGCACATTATCATTGGAGCAGCGGAGCCCAAATTTGGTTTCACACAGTATCGTCCGGCCATTCTTCATCCGTCTACCGTCATAGAGACCGGTGTTCTCGAAAAAGAATGCGCCGACCTGATGAAAACCTTTTTCCAGAATAAAAGATAGGTTTACTCTACCGTGGTAGGACAAACATAGTCGGTAACCTCAGTATCGGTCTTCTTAATGGCACCAAAGCCTCCCTCAACGTTAATTAGCCTATCAAAACCCCTGGCCTTCAATATTGAGATCGCAATTACTGACCGATAACCTCCGGCACAATGCACGTAATATGTCTGGTTCTTATCCCAATCGTTCATCATGGTATTTATGTAATCCAAAGGCAAGTTCACTGCATCCACCATGTGCTCTGACGTGTATTCTCCTGGCGTACGAACATCTGCTATGACAGCATCGCTGTTTTTAAAGGCAGAGACAAAGGTTGCCGCCTTTATAGATTCGATCCTTTCCGTTTCCTTGCCGGCTTTTTTCCATGCACTGATGCCACCTTCAAGATACCCTAAAGTATTATCATAACCGACTCGGGATAATCTTTTAATAACCTCTTCTGTCCTGCCTTCAGGAGCAATAATCAAAAGCGGTTGCTTTATATCTGTAATGAGGGCCCCAACCCATGGAGCGAAACCTCCATCGATCCCTATAAAGATCGAATTCGGAATATGGTCCGTTATGAATTCGCTCTCATTTCTTGTGTCAAGAACCAAAGCCCCTTCATGATTTGCGATATACTCAAACGTCTCTACATCTAATGGAACATTGCCTGTCTCTAGGACTTTCTCATAGCTTTCGTATCCCATTTTATTCATCATCGCATTTTTAGGGAAATATTGAGGTGGAGGAGCCAGTCCTGTTGTTACCTCTTTAATAAACTCCTCTTTAGTCATATCTCCGCGAAGTGCGTAATTGAACTGCTTTTGGTTGCCAAGTGTTGCAAATGTTTCTTTGCTAAGGTTCTTCCCGCATGCTGATCCGGCGCCGTGACCGGGATAAACAATGAGGTCATCGCTCAATGGCATGATCTTGTTTCGAAGAGATTCAAACAGGTGGCCTGCAAGATCCTCCAAGGTCAGATCAGATTTAATAGCGAGATCCGGCCTGCCGACGTCACCAATGAAAAGAGTGTCGCCGGTAAATATGCAGCAATCCTGTCCATTCTCATCGCGCAGCAGATAGGTAGTAGACTCCATTGTATGTCCTGGCGTATGAAGGACAACAATTTCAACATCCCCAACCTTCAGTGCTTCTCCGTCTTTTGCAACATGTACTTCATAATTGGGTTGTGCCATCGGTCCGTAAACGATGGTGGCACCCGTTTTCTTTGCGAGATCGAGGTGGCCAGAAACAAAATCTGCATGAAAGTGTGTCTCAAGCACATACTTTATTTTGGCGTTGTCCTTTTCGGCCCGATCAATGTATGGTTGTGTCTCCCTAAGCGGATCAATAATAACCGCTTCGCCTTTTGACTCAATGTAGTAAGCCGCCTCTGCAAGGCATCCTGTATATAACTGTTCTATTTTCATTTTATTCAAAACTTTACGCAAAGTTACAGGAAATGATACTCCGTGAATGTGACAAATCTCACCAAATTAAACCCTCTTTTTTTCTTTCCCGCAACACCAGATTTGAGAGGCGCTGTCAATTTGGGAATACATTCTCTACGTTTTGGAAATTTTTATTGGTAATGTGGATAAATGCCCTTATTATTACAGTGATTTTTAACACTATAGGTACTTTTCAACAAAAAATGATATGCCCGAATTAGAAAAAAATCATCCGGAATTTTCATACAATCAAGGACTTCTGCAGTTTGAAGAAAGCCCCTACAACGGCTTTGTAACGGATCATTATGATGGGGGTGCCAAAAAGAGTATCACCCAGTTCCGGGAAGGCAAAGCACATGGTGTTTTCAAGTCGTGGTACGAGAACGGCAAGTTAAAAAGTGCGACTTTGTTTAAAGCCGGACGTCAACACGGGCAGTTCAAAGAATGGTGGCCAAACGGCCAGGTTAAAATGTCTGCAAATTATTTTGAAGGGTTGTTGCATGGCTTATCAGAGGAATATTATGAAAACGGCCACAAAAAAAGGATCAGGCAGTTCATCATGGGTAAAGAATGGGGCAAACAGCAACATTTCGATGAACGAGGCATGGTGCTGACAGAGAACAGCATCAACAACTTTAATTAACTTTTCTTTTCTTTCAGATCTACATCTGTCCGGTCACTTTTACAACTAACCCGTTTTGCTATACAGCAAAAACACCGCAATGAGAATACGTGGCCTTACGACATGAATTCAACCTNNGTGCCTTCATAGATCTGTGTGATCTTGGCATCTCTCATCATTCTTTCAACGTGGTATTCTTTAACAAATCCGTACCCACCGTGAACCTGAACGGCTTCAACAGTAGTGCGCATTGCTGTCTCAGAAGCAAACAATTTGGCCATCGAACTTGCCCGGTCATAATTCATGCCGTTGTCTTTCAACCATGCAGCTTTCATACAGAGCAGCCTGGAGATTTCAATTTCCGTTGCCATGTCCGCCAGTTTAAAAGCAATGGCCTGGTGATTCATGATCTCCGTTCCAAATGACTTGCGTTCTTTTGAATATTGAAGTGCCCTTTCATAAGCTCCTGAAGCTATGCCGAGAGCCTGGGACGCAATGCCGATCCGTCCGCCTGACAATGTTTTCATAGCAAACTTAAAACCGAAACCGTCCTCCCCTATTCTGTTCTCTTTTGGCACTTTAACGTCCTGGAACATTATTGAATGCGTGTCAGAGCCCCTGATCCCCAATTTGTCTTCTTTCTTTCCGACCTGAAATCCTTCCATGTCCTTGGTAACAATGAAAACGTTGATTCCGCGGTGTTTTAGTTCGGGATGTGTTTGCGCCACAACCAGGTAAATATCCGCTGTGTTTCCGTTAGTTATCCAGTTTTTCGTTCCGTTGAGAAGATAATGGTCTTCCATTTCAACGGCCGTCGTCTTCTGAGAAGTAGCATCTGATCCTGCTTCGGGTTCGCTAAGGCAAAATGCGCCGTGCACCTGGCCTGTAGCCAAAGGGACAAGATATTTGTTCTTCTGTTCCTCATTCCCGAATTTCTCCAGACCCCAACATACCAGCGAGTTATTAACCGACATAACTACTGCCGCCGAAGCATCGACCTTGGAAATCTCTTCCATGGCCAAAACATATGAAATAGTGTCCATGCCGGCACCTCCATACTTGGGGTCAACCATTAATCCCATAAAACCCAGTTCTCCCATTTTTCGAATCTGCTCCATTGGGAACTGCTGTTTATCGTCGCGCTCAATCACGCCTGGCAGCAACTCCGCATTAGCGAAGTCACGGGCGGCATCACGGATCATTACTTGCTCTTCTGTAAGTTCAAAATTCATTTATTGACAAATTTGAAAGCGATAAATAAAGGTGCGAAATTAAACTTTTTTAACACGGATGACCAGCAATCTGGTCGAATCTGCATAGATTTTCTAGGTAATTTAATTGGCGCTGATTACGTTTGGGGATGCTTATTCCTCCAGCTTTGACTTCCAAAGGGCGCATCGGGATCGTCGCAACGGCAAGAAAAATATTGCCTGCTGAAATTCAGCCTGCCATTGATTGGCTGGGATCAGAAGGGTATGAAACAGTCATTGGAGCACATCTGTATGACAGTTTCAACCAGTTCGCCGGAGAGGACGAGGTTCGAGTGTCTGCCCTGCAGGCTATGCTGGACGATGAAAGCATTAACGCTATCCTTGTTGCAAGAGGCGGGTACGGAACCATTCGATTACTAGACAAGCTCAATCTTCAAAAGTTTACTGCAAACCCTAAATGGCTGATCGGTTACAGTGATGTTACAGCGCTCCATGGCCATTTGAATCAAGTGTGCGGTGTAGCAACCCTGCACGCCACAATGCCGGTGAATATAAAATCAGATTCTGACGACCAGGCACTGGTAAGTCGTCAAAACATGCTTAATGCTCTTCGCGGTGAGCCGTTGAACTATCAGCTTAATGCGCACCCTCTCGACAGAAAGGGCAGCATGTCGGGATCCATCGTTGGCGGAAATCTCTCCGTTCTCTATTCGTTGAACGGCTCATCTTCCATGCCAGACACAAAAGGCAAGATTCTTTTCCTTGAAGATCTTGACGAATATCTTTATCACATTGATCGCATGATGATGAACCTCGATCGATCTGGTCATTTATCCCGCTTAACCGGTCTAATTGTCGGGCACATGACTGAAATGAATGACAACACAATTCCATACGGGGCGACCGCAGAGGAGATCATAAGAGAGCGTGTGGATCAATATGATTTTCCCGTTAAATTTGGTTTCCCGGCGGGACATGATGCGCTGAATCAACCGATCAAACTTGGCGCAGACTGCAGGTTAGAATTCACTGAAAGCGGCGGGGTATTTACTCAGGATTAAACATTCCCGCGCAACCAATAAAATCCGTTAAAAACACATCTTTAATTATCTTGCGTCCATGAAATTCTATATCTGGACCTTTCTGTTCACTTGCGCGATTAACGCCAATGCTCAGAACATCTATCCTAAAAATCCGCTAAAACCTACAGATGGTGAAAAAAGGATGAATTCTTCGTTGCAAAGAAGTCAGCTTTTAGATGCTTCAACATCGCAGGGGCTTGAATGGATAAATATAGGCCCGACGATCATGGGCGGACGTGTAACGGACATTGAAGTAGACCCGAACGATCATACTCATTTCTTTGTGGCATATGCCTCCGGAGGTCTTTGGGAAACAAAGAACAACGGAACCACCTTTGAGCCTGTATTCGACAACAACGGCTATACTTTAACCATTGGCGATCTTGCTGTTAACTGGAAAACAGAAGAGATATGGGTCGGAACAGGAGAAGCCAACTCAAGTCGCTCAAGTTATGCCGGTTACGGTGTTTTTTATTCTTCTGATCTTGGCAACTCATGGCAACATAAAGGGCTCAGTGAAAGTCATCACATTGGAAGAATGGTCATAGACTCAAAAGATCCTGATATTATTTACGCAGGTGTCCTAGGTCATTTGTATTCCGCTAACAATGAACGCGGTATATACCGATCAACAGACAAGGGCCACTCATGGGAGCACGTGCTTTTCATCAATGCAAACACAGGTGTTGTTGATCTGGTTCAGGATCAGGAAAACCCTGATATACTTTACGCTGCGGCATGGGAAAAAAGTCGTAGGGCCTGGAATTTATGGGAAAGTGGTGAAAAGAGCGGCATTTATAAAAGCACTGACAGAGGCAAAACATGGAAAAAAGTCACAGGTTCAGGTTTTCCTTCAGGAGAAACCGTTGGCAGAATCGGGTTGGCCCTGTATTCTAAAGATAAAAAATCAGTGCTCTATGCGATGTTGGACAACCAGTCCCGGCATTCTTCTGGCAAAGACGTTAAAACATTAAGTAAAAATGATTTTATCGGAATGAAAAAGGAAGCTTTTCTGGCCATACCTGACTCAACCTTATCCGTGTTCCTGAACGAAAACGGTTTTCCTAAGAAATATGATATTCAGTCCATAAGAAAAATGGTTCGTAAGAACGAGATCGTTCCGGAAGACCTTTACAGATACCTGACCGATGCGAATGCCGCCCTTTTTGAGGACCCGGTAAAAGGGGCAGAACTTTACCGGTCAACTGACGGAGGCGCAACATGGCAAAAAACGCACACGGATACGCTGGAAAATCTCTGCTATTCTTATGGATACTACTTTGGCACCGTAAGCGTGGACCCAATTGACTTCAACCGGGTATATATTGCCGGCGTTCCGATCCTTATGTCTGAGGACGGAGGCAAGAACTTCACCTTTATCGGCGGCCACAACGTGCATGCTGACCACCACAGAATTTGGGCCAACCCGGATCGACCGGGACATCTAATCAATGGTAACGACGGCGGGGTCAATATTTCATATGACTATGGGAAATCCTGGATCAAATGCAACACCCCGGCTGTTGGGCAATTTTATTCTGTGAACGTCAGTGAAGGGAACAATTACAGCGTGTACGGGGGATTGCAGGACAACGGAACATGGAAGGGCCCATACTGGTATAAACAAAACACATCGTGGCACCAGACCGGCCAGTACCCATACGAGATGCTTAATGGAGGGGACGGCATGCAGGTTCAAATTGACGAAAAGGACGGATATATCTATACCGGGTACCAATTCGGTCATTATTCAAGGCTTAACGAAGGAACAGGCGTTCATTTAATGATTCATCCGCGCCACGAGTTAGGAGAAGATCCTTTGAGATGGAACTGGCAAACACCGATATGGTTATCAAAACATAACAACAAAGTGTTTTATATGGGCTCTAACCGTTTTCATCGATCGCTCGACCGGGGAGAAAGCTTCAAGACTCTGAGCGGAGATCTGACCAAAGGCGGAAAGAAAGGGGATGTTTCATACGGCACACTTACATCGATACACGAAAGTCCGCTAGAGTTCGGAAACATCGTGGTTGGCTCTGACGACGGACTGGTTCATGTGTCTGATGATGGTGGTAAAACCTGGACCAATGTGTCCCAGGGGCTGCCAAAAGACATGTGGGTAAGCAGGGCTATTTATTCCCAACACAAGAAAGACAGGATTTTTGTGACCCTTAACGGCTACAGATGGGATTATTTTGATGCAATGATATTTGTTTCCCAAAACAACGGGAAATCTTGGTTGCGCATAGGTGAAGATATCCCTGCAGAGCCAATCAATGTAATCCGGGAAGACCCCAAAACAGAAAACATCCTATATGTTGGTTCTGACAACGGTGCTTACGTTTCCGGCAATGCCGGTAAAACATTTTCTGTTCTCGGGAAAGGACTCCCGCCAGTGGCTGTACACGACATAGCTATTCAGCAAGAACTGGGACATTGCGTTATCGGAACGCACGGCCGTTCCATCTATCGTTTGGATATCAACGGTATACAATTAATGGACACATTGAGTAAAGAAGGCGTGGTCCTTCCGGTCAGGGCGCGAAAACATCAAGCGTCCTGGGGAGAACAGCAGTTTAACTGGACCTTCTTTGAGCCAGAAATAACGTTTGACTATATCATAAACATAGAGGGCTACTCTCCAGACTCTGTGGAGGTTATTATCGTTGATAAAGAAGATAATGTGATGTATAAATTAAAACAATTTAGTGTTTTTGGTCATAATAAGCTCATTTACAACCTTAATGTAGAAGAATCTATTGCTAAAAAGCAAAAATTAACACGTAAAGACAACGGCAACTATTACCTGAGTCCAGGGACATACAGCGTCCGTTTCACATTAAGGCCCGACCTTGTTGTCTCGGCTGAATTTGAAATAAGCAGCAACTAACCCTGATCATGTTGTCAAAAATCATTTCATTCGTTTGCCCGAAGCATTTACATTTGTACCTATGAAACAAAATATGGGATTTCTTGACACATTCATTCGTGTCATTGCGGCAATAGTGATTTTTATGCTTGCTATATTTGGCATTGTCACAGGTGTAGCGGCTATTATATTAACGATCATTGGCATCACTTTCCTGGTCACCAGTATGACGGGCACGTGCTTATTATATCTGCCGTTTAATTACTCTACAAAAAGACAGACAACAGAAGATTAGTTTCTAGGATGAAACTCCTTCACGATATCCTTGAGATAGGTACGATCAAGGTGTGTGTAAATTTCTGTGGTTGTAATTGACTCATGCCCAAGCATTTGTTGTACCGCTCTAAGGTCGGCACCTGCTTCCACAAGAGCTGTTGCAAAAGAATGGCGAAAGGTGTGCGGGCTTACGTTCTTATGGATACCTGCCTTCAGTGCGAGCTTTTTAATCATTGCAAACACATAAACCCTGCTAAGTTTTTTGCCTCTGAAGTTAACAAAGCAAATATTCTTCGATCCCGGGTCAAGTTTCTGATGGACACGAACCTGGTCCCTGTACAGAATGTAATATTTTAATGCTACAGAACCAATTGGAACAAGCCTCTGTTTGTTGCCTTTTCCGGTTACGCGCACAAACTCATCCTTCTCATTGACATCCTCCAGAGAAAGGGTAACAAGTTCACTTACACGAAGTCCACAGCTAAAAAGCACTTCAATGATCGCCCGGTCTCTCTGCCCACCAGGTTTGCTGTGATCTATCTCCGCGATCAGGCGGTCAATTTCATCAACTGTCAGAATTTCAGGGAGTTTTCTGCCTGTTTTTGGGCCATCAAGTAATTCTGTAGGGTTTTGATCGATCATCCCCTCAAGCTCAAGGTAGAAGTAAAACGCCTTTACTCCGCTTAATATCCGTGCCTGACTTGTAGCGGATGCCTTTCTTTCCGTGCTCAGCCACTTTAAAAATTGCTGCAAATCGCTGAATTTCAACCCAATTAATGACGTCTTGACCTCATTTTCAAACCTAAACTCCTGCAATTTCTGCACATCGCGCAAGTAAGCCTGTATAGAATTTGAAGAGAGGCCTTTCTCCAGTAAAAGATAGTTTTTAAATCCTGCCAGGTGATCTCCTGAATCAGGCATTCTAGTTAAGGTCAAGTTGTGTTACCTGCATAATCTCTTTGTTGTCAACGTCCAATTTATTAATAGCCAACACAATATGGCAGTTATCGGCAACATATTTATTTGACAGGTCAAAGGTCATGATCCGTTCGAATACCCTACCTTTTTCAGCAACTTCATCTGCAAGTTTTATGCCCTGATACGGTGTTACGACATCCCTTAAAACGTGGTTATGCTCATACTCCTCTTCAAGTCCGCTCGTTGATACCTGGGGGTTAATGATGTGAGATTCGCTTATTGCGACTGTAAAATAAACAGGTGTAACAGTTGTTTCAGTAAAAGTTGCTGTTGCTTTGATCGTAACCTTGTTGTTATCTAATGAAATTAACTCTGCAACCAGGTTAACATCAGCCTTTAGATTAAGTTCATCTAAAGTATATTTTTGCCACTTTTTGTCAGAGATGCCGATGCTTGTTTCGTCAGGTTGGTACAATTTTCTGTTTACGGCTCCAATTGGCAGGCCGCCTTGCGGTGAACCACCGATCAGATCCTGGAAAATGCGCTCCCCATCTTGAGTGTTGAATGTGTCCTTTATGGGAAATGTAAGGTTCTTAAGAGATTCCGGATGAATTGTAATAACGACGACCCTGCCCGGGTTGTTTTCTGCAATGGTAGCAGCTAATTCGTTGGCTTCCGGGCAGTTAGGGCAACGCACGCCTGATACGTCTTCGATAAGTGCATTTTTATCCTCTTTTTCGGGGACCACATCAAGTATGTACGTAGTGTCCTTGCCGACAAACTGATCCTCCTGGTAATTGATATACGGGGGGATTTCCTCGCAGGCTGCAAAAAGGATGACAAGTAATGCCAATCCTCCTAAAATTTTAGATCCTCTCATTGTAATTAAACCCATAAAGTTAGCAAAGTTATTTAACAGCGGCTCTTATCTGACATTTTTTTTACCTCAGATTCCATATGTCAAGCATCTCGACAAGATCTGCAACTAAAAACAGCCTTTCTATTTTTTAATTTTGGCAATATTTCTAAGGTTTCGAATCTCCTTTTCATTAAGGAACCTCCAGTCGCCACGTTTTAGGTTTCTTTTATCCAGGCCGGCAAAAAGAACCCGGTCAAGTCGAAGCACTTTATAGCCCAGATGTTCGAACATTCTGTGAATGATCCTGTTCCTGCCGCTATGAATCTCGATACCGACCCTTCTTTTATCATCGTGGTCAATGAGTGCTATTCTGTCCGCATGCATTTCCCCATCTTCCAAGGTAACCCCTGTAACCAACTGGTCTAAATCTTTGGGAATCAGCGCTTTGTCCAAAACTGCCGAGTACACTTTTTCAACATTCGCCGAAGGGTGGATCAGGTTCTGCATCAATTCCCCGTCGTTCGTAAAAAGCAATACCCCTGTTGTGTTGCGATCCAGCCGTCCGACCGGAAAAACTCTGTCGGTACCAGTATTGTTAACCAGCTCCATCACTGTTCGTCTGTTTTCCGGATCATTTGTCGTTGTGATATAGTCCTTTGGCTTGTTTAAAAGAAGGTACACTTTACTTGAGAGGCTAAGCTTTTTACCCTTGTAAGTTACGACATCTGTGGGCTCCACCTTCGTTCCAAGAACCTTTACAACTTCACCATTTATACTAACTAAACCGTTGGATATCAACTCATCAGCCTCTCTTCTGCTACAAATACCTGCGTTAGCAATAAACTTATTCAGACGCATCGTGGTCCTTTCCATCGGAATGTAAGGAGTATTGAGCACAGGGTTAGGTGTGCGTGGCTTTTGAATTCGCTTACGCTTTTTTTTCTGCGGGCTTTTGTTACGATCCAGAGATTTAGAATATTCCCTTGGTTTACGGTCGTTTTCTTCAGTCATTTCTAGTATTCTACTTGATTACGGCTATTTATCAATATGTAACACAGGTTGTGCCTGGATTAGTATAAAACCCGTCATCATATTAATTCAATAAGTACAAAGATGATAAAATCCTGAGAAATACTGGTGAAGAACTATAAACAGACAGGTTTATTTGTCCAAAAATGATCATATGGGAATAGCTCAACGATGGATTCATGATTGAGTCTTAAATTAAAGGCAACCATTTCATCGTTTCGAATCACTTAGCTGGTCTTCCTATTTTGCTGATTTACAACAATTTAAATAAATTTGCGTTCAGCATAAAACCCCGGAAATAAAAAGGTGCAACTAAAGCACCGCAAAGACTGTCTAATACTTACAACAAACCAGGCATTAACTTCGTTAAAGATTAAAGTGCGGACATATATTCTTTCTCTTATGCTGTGCATGTTATGTTACAGTGCATCGGGAGTGGTGGATCCCCCTGAAATAAGGAGGGTATGTCTGAACAATTATGACTCTGTAGCCACGATCGAATGGACTTCACTTGTTGATGCATGTGGATCTTTCAGCACCTTCCATATTTATGGTCGAAAAAACGCTGACCCTTTCAAGCTGCTCGGGAAGATACCTGACGTAACATCAACTTCATACCAGGTCAAGCTTCCTGACACGGATCCGTCATGGTCTTTTTATCTGGAAGTACTGAACACCTGCGACGGAACTGACAGCGTGGCCACTAATATCAAAAGAGTCGATTCCAACAAGCCACCACAAATTGGTATTGACTCCGTCAGTGTTGATTTCTCCACCCAAAAGATAATTATAGGATGGCAGCCGAATCCTGCCATAGACACGAAGGGATATCGAATATTTAGATACAACAACTCCGTTAACACAACCATTGGAGACACGACCGGCCTGTCCTTTTCATTACTCAGTCACGACATCAACGTACCAATTGCGATAACACTGGCGACTTTTGACAGTTGCGATTTATTCTCTACCGCATCTAACCCGCACATGATCATGCAGTTAGACAGTAAAATCGACACTTGTGCAAATGAAATTCATCTTGACTGGACCGCTTACCAGGGGTGGACTGTAGAGAAGTACGGTGTTTACGTTTCAAAGAATGGAAGTCCGTACACCCAACACCTGACTGTCAACGGATTAAACCACATATATTCAGATTTCACTTTAGGGGACAATATTTGTTTTTTCGTTAGGGCATACAAGCTTGGGGACAACATTACATCCTCATCAAAATACGTATGTTTTTCAACGCGCAAGCCATTGGCTCCTTCTAACTTATACCTTTCAAATGTGACTGTAAACGGAGAATCAATTTTTACTGAATGGCAGGATCAATTGGGTTCTGACATTGACAGTTTCAGTATAGAACGGGCGACAACCGGTTCATTCACTCCCATATTCGGCACTAAAAGAAATGGATCGATCAACCGTAGTTTCACGGACAACCAGGTAGATGTTAATACAACAATGTACCGCTACCAGGTTGTGGCTTATGATAAATGTAAAAAAGAACTGGCCCGGTCAAACGAAGCTGGAAACATCTTACTAACGATAAACGACGACCTCCTTGAGTGGAACAAGTATTCTGTCTGGTTTGGGCAACTTGACCGCCAGGAAGTTTGGGCAGAAGAAAGTTCCACGTGGAACATGATTGCATCCGCCGGCCCTGACGATTTAACTTATTCCGACAAAACATCAACGATCATTGAGCGTTGCTACCAGGTGAGGGCATTTGAAAGCGGCAACCCGAACGGGGTTGACAAGGCATCCGTTTCAAACAAAGTGTGCCGCATCGGAGAGCTGGTTTTTTACATACCGAATGCCATCAATCCTAAATCAGAAAACAACACACTTAAGGTAATTGGGCAATACATCGACTACGAATTGTCCTCGTTTTCTATCTATAACCGGTGGGGGCAAAAAATATTTGAGACCTTCGAAATTGACAAAGGGTGGGATGGATCCATCAACCAGGAATTGGTGCCAATGGGAATCTACTTTTATGTTGCCGATATTTGGGGGCTAAACGGAGAGAGACAATCTGCAACCGGAGAAATTCGAATTATCAGATGAACAACATTCATTTCCATTACGACCAGATCACCATTCTTGAAGGCCAGGAGAAATACAACAACTGGCTACAAAGATGCTTTGAACACCTGGACATCGAACACGACTCAATAACCTATGTTTTTACTACAGACAAAAACCTGTTAAAACTCAACAAGGAAAAACTTAACCACGATTACTTTACAGACATTTTGACATTCGACCTGCGTGACGACAAAAGTGAACCACTGTTTGCCGACATAATAATCAGCATAGATCGCGTAATCGAACACAGCAAAGAATATGGCATTAGTTTTGAAGAGGAACTAAAGAGAGTAATGATCCACGGCATTTTACACCTCATAGGATTTAACGACCACTCCGACGAGGACTCAAAAAAAATGCGAGAAATGGAATCTAAATTGATCTTATTATAATATGTTCCACGTGGAACACTAAAAAACATGTACGACATAATTGTTGTTGGCGCCGGCCATGCCGGAAGTGAAGCGGCTCATGCTGCAGGAAGGATGGGCTCACGCGTGCTGCTGATCACCATGAACATGGAGACAATTGCAAAAATGTCCTGCAACCCCGCCATGGGCGGTGTCGCAAAAGGACAAATCGTTCGCGAAATTGACGCTCTTGGCGGAATGAGCGGAATCATCTCTGATAAAACCATGATCCAGTTCCGCATGCTAAACAGATCAAAAGGCCCTGCAATGTGGAGCCCCAGAGCCCAAAGTGACCGAATACTCTTTAGCAACGAATGGCGTCTAGCCCTTGAAAACAACAAAAACGTTGATTTCTACCAGGACA
This sequence comes from Bacteroidetes bacterium UBA6491, assembly GCA_002436505.1. GTDB lineage: Bacteria > Bacteroidota > Bacteroidia > NS11-12g > UBA9320 > UBA6491. The sequence goes on from DJML01000030.1 coordinate 31,114, forward strand.
TGGTCGTAGACGTTTTGGTGAATAAAGGAAAGGTTACCGGCGTTAAAACAGCCATGGGTTTGGAGTTTCATGCCAAATCAGTAATACTTACCAGCGGAACTTTCTTAAATGGTTTGATCCATATTGGTCGACAAAAATTCGGTGGCGGCAGAATGGGAGAACGGAACTCTATAGGCATTACAGAAAAACTTGTTGAGCTTGGATTTGAATCAGGAAGAATGAAAACAGGTACACCTCCACGTGTAGATAGCCGAAGCCTTGACTACACCAAAATGGAAGAGCAACCTGGAGATGAATCCCCGGACAAGTTTTCCTTTCACCCTACAAAACCTTTAACCAAACAAAGAAGTTGTCACATTACCTATACCAACCCAGATGTACACACTGTTTTAAGAGAAGGTTTTGATGACTCCCCAATGTTCAACGGCACGATACAAAGCATTGGACCTCGTTACTGTCCTTCAGTTGAAGATAAAGTTAATCGATTTGCTGAAAGAGATCGTCACCAGGTATTTGTGGAACCAGAAGGCTGGAATACGGTCGAAGTATATGTTAATGGTTTTTCTACATCCCTGCCACTGGATATTCAAAGCAGGGCGATCAAACTGATCCCGGGATTTGAAAACGTTAAAATATTCAGGCCCGGATACGCTATCGAATACGACTACTTTCCTCCCACGCAGTTAAAAATAAGCCTGGAAACAAAATTGGTGGAGAACCTTTACTTCGCCGGCCAAATTAACGGCACCACCGGCTATGAAGAAGCAGCATCCCAGGGCCTGATTGCCGGTATCAACGCACACCGAAAACTGAATGATATGGAACCTCTTGTTCTTAATCGCTCACAGGCTTATATAGGTGTGCTTATAGACGACCTCATAAACAAAGGCACTGAAGAACCGTATAGAATGTTCACCTCTCGTGCTGAATACAGAATACTTCTTCGACAGGATAACGCCGACCAAAGACTTTCCCCTATCGGTTATGAAATAGGACTGCTGGAAAAAGAACAGTTTGAACGATTTGAAAACAAATATGACAACATCAGAAAGTTGACAAACTACCTTCAAGCGACAAGTATTGCACCCATTGAAATTAATCCCATTCTGGAGAAAAAAGGGTCAACCCCCATACCACAGAACTATAAATTAGATAAAATTGTTAGTCGCCCGGAACTACAACTATCTGATTTACAGGGTGTTGCAAAAATAAACTCTGCTACAGCAAATTATTCTAAGGACGTGTTGGAAACTGTTGAGATAGAAACAAAATATGCCGGGTATATATTGCGTGAAAAAGAACTGGTAGACAAAATGAATAAGCTGGAATACATAAAAATTCATCCTACCTTTGATTTTTCAAAAGTGAAATCATTGTCCTCAGAAGCAAGAGAAAAATTAATTCAGATCAAACCTGAAACAATTGGTCAGGCATCAAGGATCAGTGGTGTTTCACCAGCCGATATTTCAGTTCTTCTTGTTCACCTTGGCAGATGATCAACCGTACACTATTACTGCTCTCTATTTTGTTCCTGTTCAAACAGTGCGCAAACATCCAAACACCGATTGGAGGAGCTAAAGATGTAACCCCTCCTAAAATATTAAGTGTTTCGCCGGACTCAGGCGCATTAAATGTGCGAACCCAAAAAATAACCTTTACGTTCGATGAGTACGTAACGGTACAAAACCTAAATGCCCAGCTGATCATCTCGCCCCCATTGAAAGANNAAAGACCTGCTTAGTGGTGACCCCGTTCCTAATTGTATAGTCATGCTCTACGAGAATTATACAGACAGCAGTCTGTTAAAAGATCGGCCATATTATATAACTCGCACCACAGATTCGGGGTATTATTATTTTAAACACCTTAAAGCAGGCTCATTTCATTTAGTAGCATTGA
>DJML01000098.1 GCA_002436505.1 Bacteroidetes bacterium UBA6491
CTTATAACGATCTGCTCCCCGATCTTAGTTGCAATAACTTCCGGTGAATTACCAATACCTGCCATATGGACAGTCGATGGCGGGAACTCATGCATCACCTCGCCAAGAACATAGGCAGCCTGCCGAAGGTCACCGGGTTCAATACCATGTGTAAGATCAATGATCAGAGGCGTAGGTTTTAAGGCAGCCAAACGGCCTTTGGCCAACATTATCAAGGTTGACTGTACCCCCAGATCCGATAATAGAGTTATGGTATTCAAATTGACCTGAATTCTTGTGTTTATGTTGCTACAGTCCTAAATTCACAACTTTAATCCTTCGCACAGTTTGTTGCATGAATTTGAACTAAATTTGACAGCGAAAATAAGACAGTATTTCTGCATTGCAGAGCAAGAATAAAAGCAATTCAATTTGACTTCAAAAAAGTTGACCATAGAGCAGGTTGATCCTGCACGTTTTTTTGGCCCGGATAACGCTACAATAAACCACCTGAGATCCAGATTTCCTGACCTTAAGATACACTCCAGGGGCGACGTGATCACTATCTCCGGTGACAATGAAGTGATTAATTATTTTGAAACCCGCTTCAATTTATTATTGGATCACCTTGCAAGACACCCGAGGCTTGACATCACAGATATTGACGCAATTTTAAACGATGTCAATAAAGATCAGGAAGAGGAAATGACCGTTCCTGTGCCGACAGATATAAGGGACAGGGTATTGGTATATGGGCCAAACGGAAAAGTTATCAAGGTCCGGACAAAGAACCAGGAAAAACTGGTCCATGCCATTGATCACAACGACATTGTTTTTGCAATTGGCCCTGCAGGAACCGGCAAAACATACACAGCTGTTGCCCTGGCTGTCAGGGCATTCAAGAACAAAGAGATCAAACGCATTATTCTGGCCAGGCCGGCCGTTGAGGCAGGAGAAAGTCTCGGATTTTTACCCGGCGACCTTAAGGAAAAGATTGATCCGTACCTCAAGCCTCTGTACGATTCTCTTCAGGATATGCTGCCACAGGAAAAATTCAATAAGCTGATAGAGAACGGAAGCATAGAGATCGTTCCAATGGCTTTTATGCGAGGCAGGACCCTTGACCATTGTTTTGTGATCCTTGATGAAGCACAGAACGCTACGCAAACGCAGCTGAAAATGTTCCTGACACGTATGGGTCCCCACGCTAAGGTCATTATCACTGGAGACCTTAGCCAGATAGATCTGCCGCGCAACCAGAATTCAGGACTGCGGAATGCAATAGAGATCCTTAAAAAGATCCGTGGCATTAAAGTCGTTGAATTGGATACAACGGACGTTATACGGCATAAACTTGTAAAAGATATTATAAAGGCCTACGATCAGGACCGGAACGACATAGGTTCGGACAGAAGCCAGAATATCGTCAAAGACCATCCTGAAGAGGATAAAATTCAATAAGTTAAAATATAGGGGCTTACCTCTTGAAAACATCATTTATTTAGACCTATTCTAAATTAAAACAATGTTAATATATTGTCAGAGACCAACAATCAATGTGTCCTATATTTGCGGCGATTCGATACGGGCAAATCACGTATGAATCAGCTTACAAATACTTCATATTCAGCGTGTTAAAGCTAGTTTCGCTCAAAATGAAGGTTTAAATAAAAGTCGAAAAATAGAAAGATAAATGTCGAGTACTTTTTACAGCAGTTCAACGCTTGTCGCCGTTTTAATTCTGATACTGGTCCTTCTGATCATTGCCGGAATACTGTACGGAATTGAGAATAATCTCAAAAACCTGTTAAGAGATAAGGATCCAGGATCCGTTGAATCATCTTACTATCAAAGGGTTATAAAACCTGTTGTCAGTGAATGGAATCCTACCATTGTAACATTGGTGGTAATCGCCTTTGTAGTTGTGATCGGAGGCATCTACGGATTCAAATTCGGAATGGAAGAAGTTGGTGTTCAGCAAGGCTATTCGCCCGATCAGCCAATTAACTTTTCGCACAAGATCCATGCGGGTACGCATAAAATAGACTGTCAGTATTGTCACTCGACTGCATCGAACAGCCGACATGCCAGTATACCTTCTGCAAACACCTGTATGAATTGTCATGCCGGCGTTCAGAAAAGAGATGCTGACGGCAATGTGTCTGTCGAAATCCAAAAAATTTATGATGCGATCGGTTTTGATGCCGAAACATCAAAGTATATAGATGGCTACGAGCAAAAGCCTATCAAGTGGGTAAGAATACACAACCTACCTGACCTGGCTTATTTTAATCACTCACAGCACGTTGCTATTGGAAAAGTAGAATGTCAGACCTGTCACGGTCCGATAGAAGAGATGGATAAAGTGTTTCAATTCGCTACCCTTCAAATGGGATGGTGTGTTAACTGCCACCGTCAGCGCAGTGTCGACATGGAGAACAACAAGTACTATGAAGACCTGCATTCTGATTTGAAATCAAAAGGGAAACACTACATCAGCGTAGCTGAAAATGGTGGTCTTGAGTGCGGAAAATGCCATTATTAANNTGCATGTAATAAATCACCTGTGAAGCATGCTTTACCGTACCTTGAGAAACCCGACAACGTGACTCCTGGCATACCATTGTATTATGCAACAAGTTGCGGCGTGTACAATGAGGGCTTCCCTATTGTTGCCAAAGTGCGTGAAGGCAGACCGATAAAATTAGACGGAAACGATAAGTCAACGCTTTCAAATGGCGGACTTGATGCCATTGGACAGGCGTCAATCCTTAGCCTTTATGATGTGAACAGACTTCCGAACCCTCTTATTAAAGGTGTAGAGACCAATAACTGGAACGAGGTTGACAAGGAGGTTATCAATAAGTTAAAGGCCGTTTCTGTTGAAGGAAAAAAGATCGCTGTTGTTACTCCATCTGCAACAGGACCTGTTCTTCAGAGTGCTGTCAACAATTTCGTTAATGCATACGCCGGAGCAGAACATATTTCATACGACCCTATCTCTTATTCAGGGATCCTTGATGCAAATGAGGCGAGTTTTGGAAAAAGGGTCATCCCAAATTACCAGTTCTCTAAAGCAGATGTGATCGTCAGTTTTGGCGCTGACTTCCTCGGCACATGGATATCTCCTGTGAGGTTCCAGTCGGATTACTCAGCTAAAAGGGTACCTACTGCTGACAATCGCAAAATGTCATTGCACATACAGGTAGAATCATTGCTGAGTGTAACCGGTACCAATGCCGATCATCGCTTTACAATGCAGGATTCTCAGGAAGGTATCTACCTGATGAGTCTTTACAATGCCCTTGCAAAGAATACAGGAGCAACTCAATTAAGGTCAACAGGTGACAAAGAACTTCCGGGAAATGGAATTAAGCAGATCGCTGAAGCTCTTTTGAATGCAAAAGGACGTTCTCTTGTGATCTCAAAATCAAATAATAAAGACCACCAGGTATTGGTGAATCATATAAATATGATGCTCGGCAACTATGGCAATGCCATTGATATTAACAAGCCATACCTGTCAAGTACATACAGTGAAACTAAATTTGAAGCACTTGTTGCGGGTCTTCAGAACGGAACTTTCGGAGGTGTGGTCTTTGTTAATACAAACCCACTTTACTCCTATCACAATGCTACTGCGTTGGAAAAAGGACTCGATAATGCTTCTGTTGTAATCAGCACTTCCATGGTGCAGGATGAAACATCCTCAAAGGCGGCGGTGCACGCACCTGATAACCACTTTTTGGAAAGCTGGGACATCAAGGAGCCTCTAAAAGGCCACTTCGTGTTTTCCCAGCCTGTTATGACCAGGGTGTTCAATACCCGACAGGTCATTGAATCTCTTAACATATGGGCTGGCAGTCAGGTTTCTTCTGAAGAAGGATCCTATAAACTGGTAAAAGAATATTTCGCGAACAACATTGGCGGCGACTGGAAACAGGCAATTCATGATGGTATCGCAGAGGTTTCAACCATTCTGTCAAATGTTGAAGGTGAAATTGAAAATGCAATGCTTTCACTTAATTCTACTGTTGATGTTGCAGCAATAGAAAGCGGTGCTAAAAAGACCGGTGACCTTGAACTTATACTGTATCAAAAGGTTGGCCCAAGAGATGGTACATGGTCGGTAAATCCGTGGTGTCATGAGATGCCAGACCCGGTTACTAAAGTTTGCTATGACAACTATGTCACCATTTCAAAACCTGATGCTGAAAAACTTGGCATCGCTAATGGCGACATGGTGAGTATCAGCAGTAAAAATGCAAGTATCGATAAGATCCCTGCCCTTGTTCAGCCCGGACAGGTAAGAGGTACTCTTGGATTGGCCGTTGGATACGGAAGGAATGTAAATCAGAAAATGGATAACGACCTCCGGGACCTGGGGCATAATGCCTATCCATTTGTTGAAATGCCAGGAAGTAGCAATTCAATGGTGATCACTTCCGGTATTAAGATTGAGAAAGTAGGAGGAAACTACGAGTTTGCACTTACACAAACGCACGATACGATCGAAGGTCGCGGCCATTTGCGCGAAGCGACACTTGAAGAATACAAAGCAAATCCTAAGGTCAGGAATGAACACTCACACCACCTGATTTCCCTGTGGAACGAACATGACCTGTCAACAGGTCATCATTGGGGCATGGCTATCGACATGAATGCCTGTACAGGATGTGGAAGTTGTGTAGTAAGCTGTAGCATTGAGAACAACGTACCTGTTGTAGGACGTGACGAAGTTCGCCGCAGAAGAGAAATGCACTGGATCAGAATTGACCGGTACTATTCTTTCGGTGGTTCCAATGGAAAGAGCATGACAAGGCAGAACGACGTGGATGCAGCATCAGCTGATCTTTATGAAGATGTGGAAGTTGTATACCAGCCAGTGATGTGTCAGCATTGCGACCATGCTCCATGTGAAACTGTTTGTCCTGTACTTGCAACAACACATAGTTCTGAAGGATTGAACCAGATGACATACAACCGTTGCATCGGAACAAAATATTGTGGGAACAACTGCCCTTATAAAGTTCGTCGTTTCAACTGGTTCCGGTACAACATGAATGACAAGTACGACTACCATTTCAACAACGAACTTGGAAGGATGGTACTTAATCCTGACGTTACGGTTCGGTCAAGAGGTGTAATGGAAAAGTGCAGTTTCTGTGTGCAAAACATACAATCAGCGAAGCTTAAAGCTAAGAAAGAAAACAGAAACCTATCTGATGGAGACGCTCAGACAGCCTGCGCTAAAGCGTGTCCTTCCAATGCGATCATATTTGGTGACATGAACGATCCTAATAGCAGGATCTCAGCAATTAAGAAGGATGAAAGATCCTATCATATGCTGGAGGAAGTAAATACAGCACCATCTGTGGTATACATGACCAAAATCAGAAACAAGAAATAATAGGTAACGATCAATAAGTAATAATCAGAAGTAAGCAATGTACGAAGCATCAATAAGAAAGCCTCTTGTAACGGGCAACAAAACAATCACTGACATCAGTGATGACATTTGCAGACCGATCGAGAACAAACCGACAAAGTTGTGGTACCTTGGTTTTACCATTTCCTTCATCTTTTTAGGAATAATGGGAGTCAGCCTTGCCTGGACCACCTGGGAAGGTATCGGAACCTGGGGTGTTAACAAGACCATTATGTGGGGTTGGGATATTACCAACTTCGTTTTCTGGGTCGGTATCGGTCATGCGGGAACTCTGATCTCTGCGATCCTCCTGCTTTTCAGACAAAAATGGAGGATGGCCATCAACCGCTCTGCGGAAGCCATGACGATCTTTGCCGTAATGTGTGCTGCCATATTCCCATTGTTCCATATGGGTAGGGTTTGGCTTGGTTACTGGCCACTGCCTTTGCCTAATGCTTTTGGATCATTATGGGTGAATTTTAACTCACCACTTTTGTGGGACGTTTTTGCGATCTCTACATATTTTTCTGTGTCATTATTGTTCTGGTATCTTGGTCTTATTCCGGATATCGCTACTGTTCGTGACCGTGCAACTACCAAGGCCAGAAAATTCTGGTATGGTTTCTTTGCTATGGGCTGGGACGGTTCTGCAAGAACATGGCACCGTTATGAAGTTGTTTCACTGATCCTTGCAGGGGTGTCAACCCCACTGGTACTTTCAGTGCATACCATTGTATCCTTTGACTTTGCCACATCGGTCATTCCGGGCTGGCATACCACCATCTTTCCACCGTACTTTGTTGCCGGTGCGATCTTCTCAGGATTCGGAATGGTACTTACCCTGCTTGTAATAGCCAGGTCGGTATTGAAACTTACTGATTATATTACCGTTGAGCACCTTGAAGCCATGACCAAAGTAGTTATGCTTACAGGATCGATGGTAGGACTCGCATATTTGACTGAATTTTTTATTGCTCAGTACTCAGGAGTCGAATACGAACAATATGCATTCCTGAACAGAGCTACAGGTCCTTACTGGTGGGCCTACTGGACGATGATGACATGTAACCTTCTTGCTCCTCAGGTGTTCTGGTTCAAATGGGCCAGAACCACTCCATGGTTTATTTTCATCATGTCGATAGTAGTTAATATTGGAATGTGGTTCGAAAGATTTGTGATCATTGTTACTTCCCTGCATAGAGATTATCTCCCATCATCATGGGCAATGTACTCTCCAACAATTACCGAGGTCGGTATATTCCTGGGAACAATGGGATTGTTCTTCACCTGCTTCTTCTTGTTCAGCAAGTATTTGCCGGTAGTGAACATGTCAGAAATGAAAAGTATTGTTAAAAGCCGCGAGTAATTATCCGCGTAATAAAGAAATTAATAGAACTCAAGATATAAAAATACATGCTTGACAAGAATTTAATAGTTGGAGTTTACGATAACGAGGACAATCTGATGTCCACCGTCGGTCGTTTGCGCAAAAAGGGAGTTGAGATCTTTGACTGTTTCACCCCATATCCTGTGCATAACCTGGATAAGGAAATGGGCATTAAAAGGTCCAACCTTACTGTTGGCGCATTTATTTGCGGATCACTGGGTTTCCTTTCAGGAACATTGCTGCAGTTTTACATGATGACCAATCACCTTGGTACGTTCAAAAGCTGGCCTATGAATATTGGAGGTAAACCAATGGATTATCTTATGCTGCCAAGTATGATGCCGGTAATGTTTGAGTTAACGATCCTGTTCACTGCGTTTGGTATTGGCATTCTGTTCTTTATCAGAAGTAGGATGATCCATGGCAAAATAGCTGCAATACTGGATCCAAGACAAACTCAGGACAGGTTGCTAATAGCGATCGAGCCCGGACATCTTGGGATCTCAAGAGATGAATTGAATCAGATCCTTAAAGAAGAAGGAGCGATTGAACTCAGAGAAAGAAAAGACGGAGAACAGGTGGTGATTAATGTCTAAAGGAAAAATGAAGATGAAACAAATTAGAATATACCTTTATATAGTAGCAGGGATTTCAAGCCTTGGACTCATGTCGTCATGCGTTAGCGAAGGCAACGAACCAGGGATTGAATTTGCACCAAACATGTACGTTTCTGAAGCGTATGAAGCATATACCCAGGTCGGTGAAATGAGTTACAATAAGCAGTATGGCGGTATGACTATGCGACCTCCTGCTGAAGGAACCATTGCCAGGGGACAACTTGACTACTATCAATACGAGGAAGGATACGAAGCTTCCGTTGATTGGGCAAACCCCTTGGAAAGAAATAAGGAGAATGTTAATAACGGTCAGGTCCTTTATGAAAGAAACTGTGCCCATTGCCATGGCATGACCGGCAAAAATGACGGTTCAGTTGTAAAGAATTCAGAATACCCAAGTCCACCTTGGACCGGTTATGATGCCGATTATATCAAAACATTGCCTGATGGTAAAATGTTTCACACCATTACTTTTGGCAAAGGGGTTATGGGGCCACATGCACCATTGCTTTCGCCGAATGAAAGATGGCAGGTAGTACATTATATCAGGAAATTAAGCCTGGGCGATGGTTTTACTTTGGCTGAGGAATCTGTGATGGAAGCCATTCCTACAGATTCGACTGTAAATATGGTAACAGAAGAAGCCGTGACGGAAGAAAATGCTCAGAACGGGCATTTATAAGGTTGTAATAAAACATTTAAGTTAAAGAACAAAAATATCCCTATGGGTCACCATTATATAACTGAGATCAAAGAAGAAAAATTCGAGTTCACAACGAAATCTCGAATATTTGTTACGGCCATTTTAGTCCTGGGAATCATCCTGGCTGTGATTGGCGGCATTCAGGTCAATAGCAATGCTGTTGACTCCACTGAGGAGCATGCAATGGCACAGGTGGATCACCACGAGGAAAATGCACAGGACCACAGCAGTGGAGAAGTTCATGAAATGCATGGTGAACAATCGTCTCATGCTTCTAACGGAACTGTGAGGATCTGGGCTAACCTGCTGATGAACGCATATTACTTTATGCTGTTCGGAATGGGTGCAATGTTCTTCTGGGCTGTTAATTATGTGGCTAATGCAGGTTGGTCAACCATGGTTAAGCGAGTGGTCGAAGCGATCTCTGCTTACATTATTCCTGGAGCGATCCTTTTACTTGTGATCCTGATCGCAGGCGGTGACCACATTTATCACTGGATACAATACCAGGAACTTGGCCTGGTGGAAGGTGATCCCGGCTTTGATAAGATTCTTAATGAAAAAGCCTGGTTCCTTAACAAAGGTTGGTTATACGCAGGCGTTGGCGTTATTACATTGGCATGGATCGCTTTTCGATTCATCCTTCGCCGATTCTCGCTAAAAGAAGATGAGGAGGCCGACACCAAATATTTCTATAAGAGCGTGCGGTATTCAGCTGGTTTTATTGCATTTTTTGCATTCTCAATTTCAGTATTCAGCTGGATTGTTATAATGAGTATAGATGCACACTGGTTCAGTACCATTTTCTCTGTTTACAATTTTGCGGTGACTTTCGTTACAGGTCTTACTGTGCTTGCCATGTTCGTATTGTACCTGAAATCTAAAGGTTATATGGAGCTTGTATCTGATGAAGTAATTCATGACATTGGCAAATTCATGTTTGCTTTCAGCATTTTCTGGGGATATATATGGTTGTCACAATACCTGCTTATTTGGTACGCGAACCTACCAGAAGAGACCATTTATTTTGACGCACGTGTCAATACAGGCTTCGAACCCATGTTCCTGGTTAACATTTTCATGTGCTTTGTTCTTCCATTCCTGATCCTTATGATGAGAAATGCAAAACGTAATCCGAAAGTTATGATCCTGGCCGGATCGATCATTCTGATCGGCCATTGGCTCGATATGTTCCTTATGGTAATGCCTGGAACCGTAGGTACTTCTGCAACGATTGGAATGCTTGAGATCGGTGTGACCATGGCATTTGCCGGATTGTTCATTTACGTTGTGCTTAACGCATTGTCAAAAGCATCGCTGTATCCAAAGAATCATCCGTATCTGTTAGAATCTGCCAACCACGATGTAGGCGTATAGCAACAGACATAATTAAAATTTTAATAGCTCTATCTTTTAAAAGATGGAGCTATTTTTTTTCTGATCAGATCTGTCTGTCATATGGATCCGAACAGATCATTATGTTCTATTCCAACAACTTATCCTGGTAATAACGATACGATAAACCTACTGTAGCATGAATTTTCTGACGAATACCGTTCCTCCGCTCGTATTTATACATTTAAGGAAATAAACAGATCTTGGATAATCAAAAAGATCAAAAGTCGTAACACTTGACTCTATCTTCTTTTGATCTACTACTTTACCCAGCTGATCAATGATGATGATATCGTAGTTCAAAAGGCATCCGTAAGAACTTGATGCTATGCTGATCCCAGTTGTCGTTGGATTCGGGAATACCTTCACCTTCAGTGAGTTGCCGCAATCACCACCTTCATTTTCTGGTCTTACTGACATTGTAACCGTGTCATAAACCACCACAATAGTAGTATCCAGGTAGTTGTCGCACGTGTCATGACGTGCTTTAAGTTGCCAGCAATCCGTATTAACCCCGAATTCCATTGCACCGCCCACAGCAAAGACAGTAGTATCTCCCAGACTATAAAAATGGCATGAAATCCGAGGAGAAAATCCGTTTAAGGAGGTGAATTTGACCCATGTATCTGTTGAAGTGTTATACTGGTAGAAATCATTAAGATATGAGGTCACAGGACTTCCTGAATAGGTGCCACAACCGACATATGCCCTGTTCTTGTATGTGAATGCCGAACTGATCCTTCGTGCCTGTCCAGGTAAACCGGCAATGGCAGTCCATGTATTGGTATTCTTGTTGTATTTCCAGTATCTATTGTCCGGACCAGGGACGGCTGTGGTCATATTTCCAAAATA
>DJML01000050.1 GCA_002436505.1 Bacteroidetes bacterium UBA6491
GCGGGTACGAGTAATATGACCCACATCACCAGCTGGCGGGCAAAAATGAGGATGTGGTCAGAGACCGGGCCAAAAGACAAAATAATAAAGTTCACTACCAGATATCTGGATGTCCATGAAAGTGTTGTGGCCCCAAAGCCCTTCAACCAGAAGCCAAGCCCTTTGCCCTGAAAATGTTTTGATGCAACGACGATGTCCTGCCCCCAGTTAACTGCTCCTCTTCGCCATTTCTTCAATATCCTAAGGCCAAATATCGCAACGATTACCCTTTTAATCGATCGAGGTTTCCACAATATACCCAATCCAAGCAGAAGGGTCCAGACTAAAAGAACACCATATCCGAACCAAAAGTAGAACATAATCCCTCCGGTCGGCACTGAAATTTCACCTAGCTCAAAACCAGCATTGGGAATTATACTTTCAAATCCAATGGTAAAAAAAACAAGGGGGACCATCAGTACAAAAAACAGTTCATCCAAAAAGGAGGTGACAAGAACTACGGCTGTACTTCTTCCGGTATTGATGTTTTCCTGCGCCAACAAGATCAGGGCTATAAATGTTCCGCCAATTGCACCCGGTGAAACTGCTGACGCAAATTCCCAAAGCAGGATAAGCTGAAAGCACTGCTTCCAGTTTAACTCCCGTTCAGACAATATTCTTAAACGCCATATGTACCCGAATACTCGCAATCCAACAAGAAGAATGGCAATAAAGAGATAACCGGTCATTGAATGTGAGAATGGGATACGCCTAAAATCCTCTACATTATAAGTTGAGTAGATCAACCAGAAAGTAACACCCAACCCTAAAATAATTGGAATGTAAAGGCGCCAGCCTTTTAAATATTTCTCTATTGTTGATATTCCGTCCAAATGGTTAAGGGTGTGATTCTGACAAATGTAACATAGAAGAGTTATGTATAATAATTTATAAGTTCGGGACCTTAAAGCTTTCTATATCCATTTTCAGATTTAACTTTATAGCAAATTCCGCTTCTTTGCATTGCGATGAACATTTTTCATAAATTAAGATCGAACTTCTTAGCACTTGCAGGCTTTATTTTCATTGCATTTACCGTGTTGATCTCTGTTTTTGGAAATTTCGTCAGGCCAGATCGTTCCGCTGATGCAAATCAAATGCACCTTGAAATAGCTCTTAAGAAACCTGGTCATCGTGCATTGTTTATAGTGAGGGATAATGAATTGGTCTTTATAAAAGGCTCTGATGGTATAAAAGCAGGAAATGTGGAAGAAAACCTTTCCATCAAATCAGAAGAAGCGGCCCGCTTTATGGAGAACTGGAACGGGAAAAAAGTTGAACAGGTGGTAGATGGGTTCCGGTTTACCACACAGAAATATTTTTTTGGGACGGATCGTTACGGCAGGGACGTTCTAAGTAGAATGATCCTTGGAACACGTATATCCCTCTTCGTGGGCTTGATCGCTGTGAGCATTTCTCTTTTTGTCGGTGTTTCGCTTGGCTTGCTTTCAGGGTACTTTGGTAGATGGGTCGACCGGCTGATCATGTGGCTTATCAATGTTACCTGGAGTCTGCCGACTTTGTTGCTGGTTATTGCGATCACCTTTGCCCTGGGGAAAGGAGTGTGGCAAATATTTGTCGCTGTGGGAATAACCATGTGGGTGGACCTGGCCAGGATCGTGAGAGGACAGGTAAAATCCGTTTCGCAGCTTGAGTTTATTGAGTCAGCAAAAGTTTTAGGGCTTTCAAATAAAAGGATCCTCCTTCATCATGTCTTACCAAATGTTACGGGACCGATAATCGTAATTGCTGCAGCTAATTTCGCCTCAGCGATTCTCCTTGAAGCAGGCTTGAGTTTCCTAGGGCTCGGTATCCAGCCACCGGCACCTAGTTGGGGTCAAATGCTTAAGGAACATTACATGTTCATCGTTCTTGACCTCCCTTATCTTGCAATAATCCCGGGAATTGCTATCATGTTGCTGGTGATGTCCTTTAACTTCATCGGCAACGGTTTGCGCGATGCCTTAGATGTAAAATTATAAGTACCTAATACTCGAGAAGAAACTGCAGCGCTTCCTTTGTTTTGATGACCCCTGGCAACATAACTGCTTCAAGGCCCATGTTCATAGGAACTGCTGGAACGTCAATACTGCCGATCACTTTTACAGGAGCATCCAGGTTTTCAAAGCAATTTTCCGAAATCCTTCCTGCAATTGCCTGGGCAAAAGAATTATTAAGGCTCTCCTCGGTGAGGACCAAAACTTTTCCGTGTTTGCGCACCTGGTCATAAATTGCATCATTGTCGCATGGGCTAAGTGTTCTCAGATCAAGGATCTCAACCTTGCCACCTAATTCCTTTGCAGCTGCGCTTGCCCAGTAAACACCCATTCCATAGGTTATCACCGCCACCGAATCGCCATTATCAACATGTTCTTTATCTGCTTCAAGTGCAATTCGTGCTTTACCCAATGGAATGATATAATCTTCATCCGGCTCAATTGATTTAGCATCTTCGGTTCCAGGGACCTTGCTCCAGTACAACCCTTTGTGCTCAAACATTACAACGGGATTGGGATCATAATAGGCTGCTTTCATCAAGCCTTTCATATCTGCAGCATTGCTCGGATATACGATCTTGATGCCATTGATCGGAAGAAGAGAACTTTCCACCGTTCCTGAATGATAAGGCCCTCCACCTCCATAGGCTCCTGTCGGAACGCGGATCACTGTAGAAACCGGGAATTTACCCATACTGAGGTAATTTGATTTTGACAGTTCAGTTACCAGCTGGTTCAATCCTGGCCAGATATAATCTGCAAACTGGATCTCTACAAATGGACGGCATCCGACAGCACTCATTCCGGCTGTAGAACCTATGATGTATGCCTCCTGGATCGGTGTATTGAATACCCTTTTCCTGCCATATTTATCTGACAATGTCGCTGCCTCCCTGAATACACCACCAAGTCGATGACCTACATCCTGTCCGTAAAGCAAAGCTTCAGGGTGCTTTCTCATTAGTTCATCAATAGCATGCAAAGCGGCATCAACCATAATCACCTTCTCAGCTCCTTCTGGCACCCTCACCCCTTTTTCTTCAGTGATATCGGTAGGACTAACAATATGATCCGTTAGTGTTTCCGGTGCAGGATCCTGTGCATTTACTGCTTTATTGAAATCAGCAGCGATCGCTTCAATACAATCGTCCTGTATTTTTTTAAGATCTTCTTTTGACTCCCCAAGATCAATGAGCAACTGATACATCAGCGGGAAAGGATCATCCTTTTTCTGGGCATCCATATCATCCCTGTACCATTCACTTCTAACACCTGAGGTGTGGTGACCAAGAAGCGGAACCTTTGCATGTACCAGCATGGGTTTTCTTGTCTCACGTACCCATTCAATTGCCTTACCCATGCCGTTGTATGAATCAACGAAGTCGTTCCCCTGAAGCCTAACTCTTTTTATCCCTTTAAAACCGGCCGCATATTCATATGCATCCATGGCCCGCATTTCATCGCCGCTGGC
>DJML01000139.1 GCA_002436505.1 Bacteroidetes bacterium UBA6491
TTAATGGTATATGTTCCATTGCCAAGTTCCACACGTGCAACATTGTTGGACGATTGCACCAGGCCTTCGACACTGGGGCTCATTCTGTATATTCCATTTATCGCTGAGCCGATTGCAGCAATGATGGAACCTGCAAATTCTTTTGAAGTTACCTTTCCGGTATAATCAGCAGACGTTGCTGCAACCCTGATGTCCGGATCAGTAATTTGGTACTCTGCTTTTATGTCGTTGTAAAGCTCCTGAATAACACCAGTGATCTTTGAGCGAGATGATTCCGGGATCAGTACTTTTACCACTGCTTCCCTTGGGATCGCATTCCTCAGCCCCCCACCATCAATAGAAGCAATATAAAGGTCCGTCTCAGCTGAAATTACACGCAGGATGCGGTTAACGATCTTATTGGCGTTACCCCTTCCCAGGTGAATATCCATTCCTGAATGGCCACCGGTCAGCCCATTTACAGTGATCTCCAAGGCAGTATGACCTGCAGGAACTTCAATTGCGTTGTATGTACCGTTTGCCGTGACGTCGACACCTCCGGCGCATCCTATCGTTACTTCATCGTCATCCTCAGTATCCAGGTTAAGCAAAATTTTCCCATTGAGAATTCCTCCCTTCAGGCCTTTCGCTCCTGTCATTCCTGTTTCCTCGTCGATAGTAAATAGTGCTTCCAGAGGAGGATGAGGTAAATTATCCGATGCCAATACAGCCATGATAGCAGCCACACCTATACCATTATCCGCACCTAGTGTTGTTCCTTCCGCTTTTACCCAGTCCCCGTCGATATACATTCGGATTCCTTCCGATTCGAAATCAAAGTCAGTATTATTATTTTTCTGATGCACCATATCCAGATGCGACTGCAATACCACCGGCAATCTGTTTTCCATGCCAGGAAATGCCGGTTTTCTGATAATTACGTTGCCTACTTCATCTACAATGGTTTCCAAACCAAGCGATTCCCCAAATCTTTTTGCAAATTCAATAACTCTTTCTTCCTTTTTTGATGGACGCGGCACCTCGTTCAGGTCGCTGAAATGATTCCATAAGGGTTCCGGGCTTTGGTTTCTTACCTCTTTACTCATTGTATATATGTATTTATTAGTATCAGAAATTTGATGCTTTGTTGCCGTCGGGATCACTTGATCCCTTTTATTCTGTTTTCCAAAGCATTTTCATAAACTTTCTTGTAATCGCAAACATTCCCCCAGTCTTCATCATTGATCTCGATTGCGTTTGTTGCCACAATACCAAGTTTATTTACAGGCACATGATGCTTTTTGCATAGATCTATAAGTCTTTTTTCATCACCATTGGATACAGTTATCACTACTCGGCTTTGAGATTCTCCGTATAAAAATGCATCGGTCCTTATCTCCTTGTTCGTTCTGATGTCAAAACCAAATTCATTTTCAAAAGCTGACTCTACGAGCGTTATGAACAAACCTCCCTCTGATACATCGTGTGCAGATCTAACAATGCCTGTACGAATGATCTCTGTTACAGCTTCCTGGAGTTTTAATTCTTCGTCCAGGTTGAAATAAGGGCATGGAGATTTTGTCACACCGCGATATTTCACCAGATACTGAGACGAATTAATGTCAACAATGTCCCTTCCAAGTAAGTAGATATGATCTCCTTCGTTCTGGAACGACATTGAGGTGATGTATTTCTTGTCTTCAATGACCCCTACCATTCCAATCGTTGGTGTTGGGAAAACTGCTTTCCCGTCTTCGGTTGACTGGTTGTAGAAACTCACATTTCCTCCTGTAACCGGTGTTCCGAATTTCTCACAGGCAGCTTTCATGCCCATGATAGCGCCTTTGAATTGCCAGTAAACAGTTTTGTCATAAGGGTTGCCGAAATTAAGGCAATTGGTAATTGCACTTGGGATCCCGCCGCTTACTACAATGTTCCTTGCCGCTTCTGCAACAGCAATTGATGTTCCTTTTTCAGGATCAGCCTGTACATAGCGGCTATTACAGTCTACTGTCAGTGCAAGTGATCTGTTTGTGCCCTTAATGTCCACAATCGCTGCATCAGACTTTCTGTTGGTGCTTTGGTTCACCGTACCAACCATGCTGTCATATTGCTTATAGATCCATTTTTTTGATGCTATGTTAGGCTCTGCACATAAAAACATTGCGACCTTCCTGAGGTCTTGAGGCTGCGAGACATCATCGATATCGAACGCATCCAGTTCTCTGTAATACTCTGGCTCTACCCATTCGCGCTCATACACTGGAGCACCACCACCAAGAACAAGTGACTCAGCAGGTATCCTTGACCTGATTTCACCGTTCATATAGTATTCGACGTTTCCGGAATCGGTTACTTCACCGATCCTCGAAAACAGCAAGTCCCATTTTTCAAGGACCTTCTCTATTTCTTTCTCACGCCCTTTTTCAATAACGGCAAGCATTCTTTCCTGAGATTCAGACAATAGGATCTCCCAGTCCTTCATGTCATCCTGCCGAAGCGGAACCCGATCGAGATCGATGTGCATTCCCGTTCCAGATTTAGCGCTCATTTCCGCGGTTGAACAGGTAATACCTGCAGCACCCATGTCCTGCAATCCAACGACCGCACCTGTCTCAATGATCTCCATTGTCGCTTCGAGGATCAGTTTTTCCCAGAAAGGATCTCCAACCTGAACGGATGGAAGGTCCTGTACTGATTCTTCACTGATATCCTTCGATGCAAATGCTGCACCATGTATTCCGTCTTTCCCTGTTCTGGAACCGAAGATATAAACTGAATTGCCAACGCCGTCAGCAACAGCAGAAATAGTCTTTCCCACTTCCACGATCCCTACACTCATGGCATTCACAAGGATATTTGTCTCGTAACAATCGTCAAAATAAACTTCACCGCCTACGGTTGGTATTCCAAACGAGTTTCCATAATCTCCAATTCCCTTAACGACTCCTTTGAGTAACCATTTTGTACGGTCTGTGTCGATATTACCAAAGCGCAATGAATTCAGTTGGGCGATCGGGCGGGCTCCCATTGAAAAAATATCTCTGTTAATGCCCCCGACACCTGTCGCAGCACCCTGGTATGGCTCTATCGCTGAAGGATGGTTGTGCGATTCAATTTTAAAGCAGCAGGCAAGGCCATCTCCGATATCCACCAGGCCGGCATTTTCCTCACCCGCTTCTGCCAGCATCATCGGGCCTTCTTTTGGTAATTTCTTAAGCCACAGAATGGAGTTCTTATATGAGCAGTGCTCACTCCACATGACCGAAAAGACACTCAGTTCCGTAAAATTGGGATTTCTTCCCAGGATCTCTTTTATCTTCTCAAACTCCTCCGGCAAAAGACCGAGTTCAACTGCAGTTTCAAGAGTTGTTTCCTGATGAATACCTGTTTGCTCCATTGTCCTTGAATTTCCCGCGAATTTACTTTATTTCTCCGTCTTTATTGCCCTGATTGTTGTGTGCTAAACGGCCTCTTCTGCGTATAAAATACATCACCAGGGAAATGGCAAGAGCCACTAAAAACACCCATGTATCTCCATTAAGACCGATCTGCCGGAAAGACAGATAAAATTCTACTGCACAAACAGCGGCTAAACCCAGCCAGACCAGTTCAACGATGCGTCTGATATTGAAACTCATAATTATTCTTCTTTAACTTCAAATTCCCCAACGGGGTTTAATATCCGATATTTGGTAAAGTTCTCGTTGGACTCCAGGCCCTTGCCATAGAGCACTTCATCACCACGTATGATCTTTACTGCCTTATTCGTATAAATCTTTTTTAATGCCTGGTCCCAGTACAATTCTTCGCTTTGTAACTCTTCACCCTTTTCGTTGGTGACCCGTACTTTATTGCGCAGAAGGATGATGTTCTTTTCTGAATAATTGATGCCGTAATTCGCTGAAAGGAAACTTTCCTTTGTTCCGCTTGCATCATAAAAAGTCGCATCCAGGCCTTCAGGCATTTCCATAAATGGTTCTGCTGCAGTTGGATGGTTCTTTAAGACCGGGGCATTTATCAACGCCTTTAAAATTGCAGAGTCGGTATATTTAATTTGAACGTTTAGCGCTGTCTCAACGCTAAGGCTGTCAGCCATCTCCGCATATTGCTTCATCTCCTTAGGATCAATTTCCTTGCAGGATGAAATAAAAAAGCCGATGGCCCCAAGGTAAATTGGGATCAGCCATCGGCTCATTGATATTTTGCTTATTTTACTCAGATCTGTATCGTACAGTTGTTGTTATGCCTACGCAAGGAATTGAAAAGGATGCTCCCTCCGGCTCAACAAAATTATGAAGAAATGCATCGGCTTTAGTAATAAAACGAGACTTGAAGGTAGCCAACAGCTTATTCGCCTCTTCTTTAGTCTCCGGATCACTTGTTGCTTTAGCAGCCATGTCGTATGCTAACCAGTACATGCTCTTGCCTTCAAGTTTATCGTCTTTGCAATTGGTCACCATGCCCGCGTATACACCTGCCATGATCAGGTAAGCATTCCCGTTATTCGGATCAATGGATATAACCTTACTGGCATAATTTT
The DNA here is from genome assembly GCA_002436505.1 of Bacteroidetes bacterium UBA6491. Classification (GTDB taxonomy): domain Bacteria; phylum Bacteroidota; class Bacteroidia; order NS11-12g; family UBA9320; genus UBA6491. The sequence goes on from DJML01000139.1 coordinate 4,523, forward strand.
TTGCTTTTGTGTATTCCTGATCGCCATAGTAAAGCGACATCAGTTTTAAGAGTGCTTCTACTTTATCCGGTCCGTCTTCCATCATTGAAACCCCTTTTTCGTAGAGTTCCTTTGCTTTCCATTTTTTACCATTTGCAAGGTTACCCGCAGCAAGAGAGATAAAAGCTTCCGCTGAAGGCTCAGCAACCGCAACCTCCTCAGCTATTTTAAGGTAAAATTCCCTTGATTCACAGTTGGCTTTTTTCATCAATTGAACAACCATCTTTTTAAGTTCAAGATCAGCGGGATTTTCTTTTACCCGTGGTTTAAAGAATTCTTCCAGTTTATCGCATTCAAGATACGGAGACATCGTGGAATTAACATAAACCTCTGTTGTTTCCCACTTGGCAGCATCCTTTACAGAATTAACCTTGTTGTACATGATGATGTCCATCAGGTGAAAATAAAGCCTGAACAGAGAGTCACTGGTTATGATCTCATTTTTTAATCCTTTGACCGCAGCACTTATGTACCATGAAGGCACTTTATCATCGGTGCTATAACCTTCCATGCGCACTGATTCGTCAAACATTTTCAAAGCATCTTCCAGTTTGTTAGGCTCATACAAGGCAATAGAATTTGCCCATTTCCCTTTTACATACCCTTCTTGTTGCCAGTATTCTATTCGCTTCTCGTAAGACATGTAGAGCGTATCTCTTAATCCTTTGAACCTTCCCTTGTAAGCTTCCATATCTGTGCGTCCCAGGTGGCCCATTACGGATTCCGTAACCACAGCTCCTGAAAAAAGGACCCTTTTCTGAACGCATGGTGCATTTACAAGCAGGTATCTGTAATACTTATATGCTTTGTGGTATTCCCTCGTCTGGATGTACTGGTTGAACATCGAAAGGTTCTTCTTGGTCTCAGCTTCATCATTTCCGTACCTGTTCTCACAAGGACCTTCCTCATCTTCTTCGTCCTGGGCATATCCGGCAAAACTAAAAGCAGTTAATAACAATAACATGCTCAATAGTTTTAGCAAGCTACTCTTACGAAGATTATCCATTATTGAAATTTTCTCTTGATAAACCATTTGTCATTAAAATTAAGTCCAACACTTATACGAATAAGATCTTCCTGGATTAACTCATTATCGGTTGTCCCTCTTTGGATCCATTCTGCAGTTAAATTCAGCATAGAAACAACGGGCACCTTTCCAGAGGCCAGGGTGATCTTCTTTAACATCGGTATTCCTAGTCCAAAACTTATGCCAAACTCTTCAATTTCCTGATCATTGAACTGCATGTATCCTTTTTCATATCGAACGCCAGCAGATATCCGAAGTGTTTTCACGAAACCTTCCAGTTTACCTAATGTAGCCCTGTCAATTGTCGGGCTTAGCCATTGAAAGAACCCACCTGCAGAATAAGAGGACATATCGTTAAATCCAATTATACCCGAAATATCTTCAAACGTACTCCATTCCTGAGCTGCGTACTCAAATCCAAACCCCCATTTTTCAGATTTTCCGGTTTGTAATGCAAGGCCATATCCAAGAGGTATCTTTAACGCCTGCTTAGCATAAGTAATGTCAATAAGGGTGTCTACTATAAAGTTACCTAGAGAATTATACGTTCTGAATATCTGGTGATTTTCTGCATTGAGGTTACGACCAAACGAAGCCGACGCCCCAAATACCGTAGTCAATCCACCGTTTCCTTGTACACTATACTGCACACCTCCGTCGATCCCTACTCCTCTGTATTTGGTTTCATTAATATCCTGAAAGCTGAAGATATCAGATGTGTTTTCATACCTTTTATCTTTGCTACGGCGAATATTTCCAAAATCATAGCCAACATTAACACCTACAGAAAGCCCTTTCAACACTTCCATTCCAGCTCCGACATAGATCCGGTTTATTGCGCCTGCCCCTTCGTAGATATACTCAATATTGTTAGAGTCCTCAACCACGTCCTCTGACAAGAGATAGCCGGCATTGGAATAAGGTACGAGCCCGATCGTTAGTCCCAGTTTGCCTTCTATAACAGGAAGTCCCAGTGCGATATAGTCGAATGTCCCGTTCGTATAGGTTCTGTTCTGTAACTCTGAACTTTGAACTACCGAGTTATAACTGGCACTGAACTCCATGTCCGCAAATTCCAGCGCGCTGTAACTTGCCGGATTAGTAAAACTAAAAGTTCCTTTATCACGTGTGGTTCGCCCTATATAACCAGCGGCTCGTTGTGCCGCAAATCCCTGATAATTTAGTTGGCCTACACCTGAGAATGAGTACGGCGATGATGTATTTGACACCTGGGCTTTTGAAAGGCCCGGAAGTATCATCAAAAGGCCGATTACCATGGTTCTGAACATTAGATCAATTTGCATTATATTTTAAGATCTGGTGCAAGCCCAGCAGTATCAAATTTGGGAGCGCGAATATCCTATATTTTACGTGATTGACCAAATGATCTGCATCACCTCCGCTTAGGGCAACGATCAGATCAGGGTGTTTGTTTGCAAAAGTTTGAATGGTGCCATTTATCTCTTCGATCAATCCAAGAAAAACTCCTGTTCGAATGGATGATTCTGTGCTGTCTCCGAAATAAGTGTTGATCTCGCCGTGAGCGACTTCGGGCAGACGCCCGGTATAATGGTTCAGTGCTTTATACCTCATCGTTAATCCCGGTGAGATCCGGCCGCCATAGTACCGCCCATTTTCATCAATAAGATCATACGTGATTGAGGTCCCGGCATCGATCACCAGGGCATTCTTTCCTGGATAAAGATGCTTAATCCCGGCAATGGCAGCAATCCTGTCACGACCCAAAGTTGAGGGTGTTTTATAAAGATTGACAAATGGCAGCGGCGTATCTTCACCAAGGTAAATGACGTTCTGTATCGAATCGCAAAGTTCGCGCACCTTTAAAGGAAGATCAGTGGTAGCGCTGACCAGACAAGACGTAATGGCATTTAAATCATAAATGTTCCATTGATCTGATCCGTTTGCGATCCTGTCGCTTTTGATCAGATCACCATCCGAGAAATACCCCAGTTTGGTATAAGAATTGCCTACATCAATTACTAGTTCCATAAACATTTAGTTTGATCTCCCCCTGGCTGAATTTCATTATTCCTTTATCCATTTGAATCGCAATATGACCTGCGCTATCAACATTTAGCACCGATCCTGCCACCTCCTTCCCATCCATAAGAATGGTCACCTTCTTTCCTTTTGAAAACAACAGACCATTGTATTCGCGGCAAAGAGCACCTATCCCATCTTTCAACTTCAATTGCTGATACCGCTGTTCCAGCTTTCTGCATAATACCTCAATCACATCCGTAATACGAAATGCATTGCCACTTTGTTGCAACATGGACGTGGCAAAGTCCAGTTCATTTGGAAACGAACGTTCGTTCACGTTAATGCCGATCCCAGCTATTACCTGTTCCAGAGAGCGGTTACCAATGGTCGATTCTACCAGGATACCCGCTATTTTGCCGTTGTTCAGCAACACATCATTGGGCCATTTAATATTTATTCTTGCATAAGGCATGAATTCACGAAGTGTATCTGCGATTGCCAATGAAATACAAAAATTTATTCCGGCTTGTTGGTCCACTTCCAGGAAATGAGGTTTTAGCAAGAAGGATGCAAAAACGTTCTGACCTTTGGTTCCGAACCAGTTTCGCCCCTGCCTTCCTCTTCCAGCCGACTGTTCATCCGCAAAAACAAGTGTCCCTTCAGGAGCGTTTCCTGACCTGACCATATCCTTCAAAACCAGATTGGTAGACTCCACCTTTGGGTAATGAAAGACATTGCGGCCGATGAACATCGTTGATGGGTCAAAGTTCTGCAAAAGATTCACGTAATTTGTGGTCAAAAATACTCAAAACAGATCGATGGTAAAAAAGACGGATGCGTCACTAAAACTTGCGGACATGGCTGTTCATGGCATGCAGGAGAAAAAAGCAAAAAATATTGTTAAAATAGATCTTCGGAAACTTGGCTCAGCGGTGACTGACTTTTTCGTAATCTGTCACGGTGATTCGGATCGACAAATAGAAGCGATAGCTGATTCAGTCGAACACGAGATCCAAAAAGCAACAGGCGAAAAACCATTTAGCCGAGAAGGATACAAGAGTTCAGACTGGGTCCTTCTTGATTATGTAAATGTAGTTGTCCATGTTTTTCTTCGTGAAAAAAGGGAATTCTACGGCATCGAAGACCTATGGAACGATGGTATCATCACCGAATTCAATGAAGAAGGTGTGGGTACAATTCTCTAAAGCGAACTACGAAGCTGCCTTTATAGGTTCCGGCACGAACTCCATCCTGCCTAATTTTCTAAGCATCGAGAAATGGTCTCCAATAGCCTGTACAAAGTTAGGGACTGAGTTGTACGGCAATCCATATTCCAAAGCAGTCTTCTCCACTATAGGTGAAATATCCTTGTAATGAATGTGGCAAATGTTAGGAAAAATATGGTGCTCCACCTGGTAATTCAATCCGCCTATAAACCATGAGAAGACTTTGCTCTTTGGTGCAAAGTTCGTTGTTGTGAATAATTGATGAACAGCCCAGCTGTTCTCCAGGTTACCGTCGCTGTCAGGCTCAGGGAATTCTGAAGAAGGCATCACATGAGCAGACTGGAAGATCACCGCTAAAAGGAATCCAGCAATAAAATGCATGATCAGGTATCCGAGGATTATGAAATACCATGGTGCCGGTATTAGGATCAGCGGAAGTACCAGAACATATGCATAATACACTATCTTAATAAGAATTACGTCCCACAAATAAGCCCTGTAAGATCTCTCCTTAGTGTTCAGTAATCCTTTGGCCCTGTAACGGCTTACCTGTTTAAAATCTTTTGTAGTTGACCACACCAGGGTCATTAGCCCATAGAGGAACCATGCATA
>DJML01000141.1 GCA_002436505.1 Bacteroidetes bacterium UBA6491
GGCCAGACGTTCCTGAAGTTTTTCTTTGTCGTAATCAGAAGTAGTGCTTTCTATCTGAGCTTTTATCTGATTAACACGGCCAGTGATAGCATCTTGTGAACCGCTGCCGTTTACAATGATAGTGTTGTCCTTATCGATTGTGATCTTTTCCGCTGTTCCAAGGCTTTCCAATGTGGCATCTTCAAGTTTCCTTCCCTGTTCTTCAGAGATAACCTGTCCACCTGTAAGAATTGCAATATCTTCAAGCATTGCTTTTCTGCGGTCACCAAATCCTGGAGCTTTAACAGCTGCAACTTTTAGTGAACCCCTGATCTTATTTACAACAAGTGTAGCCAAAGCTTCTCCTTCGATGTCTTCAGCAATGATCAGTAAGGGCTTGCCAGTCTGAGCAGTTTGCTCAAGAACCGGCAGCAATTCTTTCATGCTGCTGATCTTTTTATCACAAAGCAAAATGAATGGAGCATCAAGATCTGCTTCCATCTTTTCGCTGTTTGTCACAAAATAAGCTGAAAGGTAACCCCGATCAAACTGCATTCCTTCAACGATCTTTACCTCTGTTTCAGTACCTTTTGCTTCCTCAACTGTGATAACACCTTCTTTGCCTACTTTTTCCATTGCATTGGCGATCAGTTGACCGATCACCTCATCGTTGTTAGCAGAAATAGAAGCCACTTGCTCAATTTTTTTAAGGTCGTCACCAACCATGTTTGACTGAGCCTTCAGGTTTGCGACAACTTTAGCTACCGCTTTATCAATACCTCTTTTTAGGTCCATTGGGTTTGCTCCGGCGGTCACGTTCTTTAGACCGGCGTTTACAATTGCCTGTGCAAGGACTGTCGCTGTTGTAGTACCGTCACCTGCCTGATCAGCAGTTTTCGATGCAACTTCCTTTACCATTTGGGCACCCATGTTCTCAATAGCATCCTGAAGCTCAATTTCTTTTGCTACAGTAACGCCATCCTTTGTTACGGAAGGTGCTCCGAATTTTCTATCTATAACCACGTTTCTACCTTTCGGTCCAAGGGTTACTTTTACCGCATTTGCAAGTGCATCAACGCCTTTGCGCAAACCGTCACGAGCGCTTACGTTAAAATGAATTTGTTTTGCCATGTTTCCTATTGATTTTCTGTTTTTAAGATTTCGATTAAACGATTGCCAGGATGTCAGATTCTCTCATGATAAGGTAATCATTACCTTCAACCTGGATCTCTGTACCTGAATATTTTCCATAAAGTACTGTGTCACCGGCTTTAACGGTTGTAGGCTCGTCTTTTTTTCCGGGTCCTACAGCTACTACTGTACCGCGTTGTGGTTTCTCTTTTGCGGTATCTGGAATGATAATTCCGCCTTTGGTAGTCTCCTCTGCTGGAGCAGGCTCTACAATAACTCTGTCTGCTAATGGTTTTATATTCATTTTCCTATCGAAATTGTTTTTTAAGAGGTGTACCACAATCCATGCCAAAAGACAGATATGTCATATTCTCTATGAAAAAATCCGGTTCAGGGACAAAATGTCAGGACGCTTTTGGTACATGCCGATGAACAAAGCAGCTTAATCATGCATTTAACTTTATTTTTGCATCCCAAGAAAAGGTACCTTGAAATCATTTACAGCACACTGGAGAAGCCCTTCTAACATCGCACTGGTGAAGTACTGGGGAAAACACGGCGTTCAATTGCCGGCCAATGCTTCTGTGAGCTTTACCTTATCCGAATGTCATACAGACACACTACTGACAGCTGTGCCACGCAGTAACGGACAAATGGTGAAAGTATGGGTTGATGGCAGAGAAGAATCCTCCTTTCTTCCAAAGATAGATGCTTTCTTAAAGCATGTAATGCCGGTTTTGCCGGAATTAAAAGATTTCAGCTTTGAGGTCAGAACGCACAATACATTTCCACACAGCAGTGGAATTGCCTCGTCAGCATCAGGTATGAGCGCACTGGCACTTTGTATGTATGATATCGCATCGCAGGTGACAGGAAAGGAAATGAATTTAGAGAAAGTATCAGAATTAGCCCGACTGGGCTCAGGAAGTGCTTCCAGATCAGTTTACGGACCGGTTTCAGTTTGGGGTGATCATGATGATTATGATGGGTCTTCTGACAGATATGCCATTCCTTTTAAAGGACACGATAAAATTTTTTCCACCTATTTGGACACAATACTAATTGTTGATCGCGGCGAGAAAAAAGTTTCAAGTTCAGTCGGTCATGGCTTGATCACCCATCACCCTTTTGCCAATGCGCGATATGAAGTTGCCCGTAAAAACATGAAGGTCATGAAACGGGTCCTTGCTGAAGGTGATCTGGAAACTTTTGTAAAAATAGTTGAAGATGAAGCACTTATGCTACACGCGCTAATGATGACTTCTGATCCTTCCTTTATTCTGATGAAGCCTTACACCTTAAAGATCATTGAAATGGTGAGGGAATACAGAAAGACAAATCGGTCATTCCTGTGCTTCACTTTGGATGCCGGAGCAAATGTTCATCTGCTGTATCCTGAAGCAGAAAAAGCATCTGTGGGAGATTTTATTGAAAATGAATTAAAACAATATTGTGCTGACGGATATTATATTTGTGACCAGGTCGGGGGAGGCCCCTTCAAGATAGACTAGAATGTTAAAAGATCCTTTATTTTACGCAAAGATCCTTCTCTTCGGTGAATATGGAATTATTAACGATAGTATGGGGCTGTCTATTCCTTACAATTCCTACAAAGGGAAATTGCAGTTTGGAAATGCTTCGCAGGGTGAAGACCATCCGTCAAGAGAAAGCCTTCGTAAATTTGCTTCCTACCTGATCGATCTGGAAAGTAAGGGGGATCTAAAAGCCAGTTTACACCTGGATCAATTGCAGAAAGACCTTGACAACGGCTTGTGGTTTGATTCAACAATTCCTCAGGGTTTTGGTATAGGAAGCAGTGGAGCTCTTGTCGCGTCCGTATATGAAAGATACGGCCTGGATAAGATCCATCCTGAGATAAATATCACAGGAGATAAGATCGCTGAATTAAAACAGATATTCAGCCAGATGGAGTCCTATTTTCATGGAAAAAGTTCTGGTCTTGATCCTTTGATATGCTATCTTAATCTTCCTGTCCTGATAAAATCCAGCGATGATCTAGGTACCGTTGGAATGCCTGAGAACAACCTGGAAGGTAAAGGGGCGATATTTCTGATCAACTCTGGTACACCTGGTGAAACTCAGCCAATGGTGAATATCTTTATGGAGAAGATGAAACAGAAAGGTTTCAGGAACATGCTTCGTGAAGAATTCACAAAATACAACGACGCTTGCATCAATGCATTCCTGAACAAGGATATTTCTCCTTTGTTCACTAATCTGAAGAAACTCTCAAAACTACTTTTGGATAATTTTAAACCAATGATTCCATCTGTTTTTCACAATATGTGGAAGGAAGGCATTGATTCTAATGCATATTACCTGAAGCTTTGCGGTTCTGGCGGGGGAGGATACTTCCTCGGATTTACCAGAGACCTGGAGGAAGCGAAAAAACGATTGCATAAGTATGATCTTGAAGTGGTCTTTACGTTCTAGACCGTGGCACTGAAAAAATTATCTTTTGATAGAATAAGCCTCGTAAAAATACTTGGATTACTTTCTTTAATAAGGTGGTACAACATTGTTGTTACTGCGATGGCGCAATATCTTACCGCGCTTTTCGTCTTTAATTACGGTACCTCAAAGTATAAGATACTTCAAAGTCTTGATGTTCACCTCATCGTACTCTCTACGTCGTTCATCATTGCAGGTGGTTATATCGTAAATGCATTTTACGACTACGAGAAGGATATGATCAACCGTCCGCAGACCACGGTGTTTGATCGGCTGATCAGCAAAGAGTTCGCTCTAAGGTGTTACTTGCTTTTTACCACTGTAGGTCTGATATTATCCGCATTTACCACATTGCATGTGTTGCTGTATTTTATTGGGTTTAGCGGGTTGCTGTGGTTCTATTCTCATAAATTACAAAAGATAACTTTTGTAAGGGAAGTAGCAAGTTCGGTACTTTCGGTTTTGTCAGTGTTAAGCATTGGTCTGTACTTTCATCATGTAGCGAACATTTACCTGGTATTGTTGTATGCCGGAATCATTTTAACCTTCCTGTTCATAAGAGAACTGGTGAAAGGTTTATTAGGCATGAAAGGAGATATGGCATTTGGATACCGAACAATAACTGTGAGGTATGGGCTTGATGCCTCAAGGGTCTTTATACATCTTGTAAGTTTTTTCTCCTTGATGCTAATGATCATCCTGGTGCTGGCATTATATAAGGTACACAAATATTACGTTGCTTTTTTGGCGATCGAGACTTTGATCCTTGTCCTCATCAATGGGTTGATCCGTTCCGGAAAAAGGATCAAGTGGAAATGGGCCGATCTGATGGTTCGGCTATTGATCATTATCGGTATACTCTTTATTATTTTTGTCTGATCAGTTTCAGCCATTTAGGAAATTTTGAAATGTTCATATAGGTGACAGGCAGAGCGCCAAACCCCCTAAAGAATCTTTCGATGTCTTCGATAGATGAACCTTCAAAATCAAATACTTCGCAACCACGCTCTTTTACATGGATCATTGATTCTTTCAATAGCAAAGACATCAGACCGGATGACCGGTGACTTTCCATTGTAATGCCCAGTGGGAAATACGCCGTTCTTTTATCAAGGTAAAGAACCAGCCCACCTGCAAATTCATTTCCTGACCATGCTTCAAAGGCAGCGGCCTGATCATTCTTTAGTAAGAATCTGATAAGGTTTTCGAGTTGAACATAATTCTCATGTTTGAGGTGGGACAATCGATCACCAACCTCCTTACGGTATATCCGAATTAATTCACTTACATTTTGTAAAGGCCTTATCACATAATCACACTTTTCTGCCTTCCTGATCTTTTTTCTTGTGCTTGAACTGAAATTGTCTTCAATTTCCTGTTCCTGTGTGAGGTTAAGCTGATAGGTGAATTTTGGAGTGATCTCAAAACCTTTCCATAGAAAAGGCAGGACATAGTCAAACTCAGGTGAGAGTGCAAGGTCAAAGGCAAGGCATTTCTTCGTAGCAATATCCAGAATGCCGTTGATGATCTTTTTTACCTTTTCAAGGTATTGTGCATTTTTAAGTTCATAGGGCGCAAGGAGGATTCCGCTGTGCTGTGTCCATGGCAATTGAAAGCAATATGAGATGCCGTATTTCTTTTTTCTTGGAAAAGGAAAAACGGCCTCCCATTCTCCGTCTTGTTCAACTACTATTGCTTTCCAGCCGGGTAACAGAATAGAAAGTGTTTGATAAAGAGTGTAAGGGCTGCCTTGTGGCGACCTGCTGATAAAATCATTCCATTTATCTTCATCGATCCTCTCTGAAGCTATAAGCTCAATTTTCACAGCACAATGGTAAGCAAAAGTTAAAAAATGAGGTATCTATCCTTTCTCTATTTCCTTTTGATACTATAATATTTACTTTATTAATATCAATTTCTCTATTCCAAAGTTCCCTTCTTCGTTAAAGATGATCACGTGATAGATGTCAGAGGCAAAAGTTGAAACGTCAATGTCCTTGCCAGCTATATCGTTATCTGTTTCAAGCATTAACCTACCCGTTGAATTATAGATCGCAACCTTTGATATAGCCTTATCCGGGCATAAGATCTGAATTGATCGACTGGCAGGATTTGGCGAAATTGCAAATGGTATTAATTCCTGTGTTCTGGCAGAAACAAGCAGATATGTAAGTGTGTCCGTTACGGATTCGCACGAGTTTGGATTAATGGCTTCAAGGAAATATCTAAATTCGATCTTGCCGTTCTTTCTGAATCGCTCGAAATTGATCACAGGAAATTTATTCAGTCCCTCTGGGATAGATCCTTTGACTAAGAATGGGACACCTGTCGTATCAATAGCATAAAGATCTACGAAAGAATTGCCCGTTGTGTCCTCCCAATTGAGTTCAACGGAATCCTTTAATGCACCATCGATGTAATTAAAAAAGTCAATACGTACGGATGGTTTATCAAGAACGAGTACTTTTATGACCTTTTGTGCCTTACATTCCTGAACATTCATGGCCGTGATCCTGTAATAAATCAATAAGGATTTATCGCAATTAAAGACGACCGAATTTCCGGTATCTTTATCGAGGTAATCAGGCATTTCCCATGAGTATTCGATCCCTGTCACAGGATCAATGGTGAGCGTCAGATCTTCTGATCGGCATACCGAGAAACTGTCCGCGATATCCGGAAGGGCAGGAGTGGGATTAACCAGAACGGTCACTGAATCATTCCCTTTGCAACCAGTAGCAATGTCAGTAAATGACACATAGTATTTTATGTTTCCGGGAGTAAATGTTTTAGGGTTTGCAACGGTATCACTTGACAAAGCAAAATTCGGTGTCCATTTGAATTTATATGTGACATTCTTAACGCCTATTTCGACACTGTCACCCGAGCAGAATGAAACTATTTCATTTAGCTGAGGCAGCGAAAGATCCGGTTTAGTTGAAATAATGACCGTATCGCTGGCAGAACATCCGCTGCGTGTACTCGTAACCGTTAAATATAATGTATCATTCCCAGTGGTTGAAGAAGTGAAAGCAGGATTGGCAATCGCAGAGTCGTTCAATTTTGATCCTGGGGACCAGCTGTACACGTTGTCTTTGATCGGATTTCCTCCAAGATTCAATGTTGCGTTAATGCACGTTCCCAGAACATCATAGTCTGATGCTTTTGCATTTGGCAAAGCTGAGATGGTCAGTTTATATTCAGGGCTTAAGATAAATGGATTGGTGGATCTCACTCTGTACAGAAGATTACCGGTACCATATTTGTCTGATGGTATCCTAATCCTGATTGAGTCGGGGTCGGAATCCAGTGAAATCCTGCCTACAAGTCTGGGTGGTGAAAATTTCCCCAGGTCATCAGAGACATCGACGAAATACTGGTTGTTGGAGCCGTAAGTCCCAACGCTCTTGTATGAAGGATTGAACAGAACAGTTGCTGAGTCACCAGGGCAGCCGGTTATATCTGCCCAGGGAATGAAGGCATGTAGTTTAAAGAACTCCACCTTATTGCAATTAGAGCAGGCGGTCAGTAAAAGATCATCATTGATGTTCATGTAGAAGCCTGCTGGATTATTTAACGTTGTGATCTTTACAGAATCACTGAAATCCGGTGCAAACCTGTACAGATTGTCATCGCCCCAGGAGCTGATGTAATAATTCCCCTGGCCGTCCTGAATGATTGAATTCAGATAATCAAGATCGGTTGCCTTTACTACTGAAATATTGCCGTTTGAGGTGTCCACTTCAGAAATCGGTGAATTGGTGGTGTCCTGAACCATTAATAACCTCCCATTGCTGTCAAACCACAGCCCCGTCGGTCGGTCTACGCCTGTTGCTAGATCAGAGAAAGAGGGTATGTAGAATGGTGCGGGACCTAATTCTCCTCTGATAATCTTATTTCCTCCACGGTCAGAAAGGTAAAATACATTCGCATTGTTCAGATCGAGGATGGCATCTTCAAGGTTAGTGGC
>DJML01000125.1 GCA_002436505.1 Bacteroidetes bacterium UBA6491
CAGAACTCAGAACTCAGAACTCATAACTAAAAAGTCCCGCAATCAGACGGGACTTTTTGTTCGAGCGGAAAACGGGATTCGAACCCGCGACCCTCAGCTTGGGAAGCTGATGCTCTACCAACTGAGCTACTCCCGCTTTGCTAACAAATTTCGCATTTAAAGCAATACAATGCGACAATCAATGATGGTTTTGTTCAAGGTGCCAAAAAACACTCTTTCTTCGGTATCCTCATAAACTTTTGCGGGTTAAATTTGTTTTACATAGTGCATTTTTCATCGAACGTTGTTCTTTAAAATCATTTCAAAGTTATGAAGTCCAGATCCATGAAATTAATTGGTCTTATGATGATCCTCTCCATCTTTTCTTGCAGTAAAAAAGAGTTGGCCACCGTTGATACGCTGGACATTGACCGGTATGCCGGGGTGTGGCACGAAATTGCCAAACTACCCAACAGTTTTGAGAAAAACCTGACGTGTGTCTCAGCGACCTATACCGTTAAGGACAACGGGAAGATCAGCGTGCTTAACAAAGGGTATAACATCTTGTCGAAAAAAATGGAAGAAATTTCAGGAAGCGCTGCCGTTCCCAACAAGAATAAACCCGGGGAATTAAAGGTGACCTTTTTCTGGCCCTTTGCAGGGGACTATTTTGTGCTGGACATCGATGAGAACTATGAGTCGGTCCTGATCGGTTCGCCGTCAAGAAAGTATCTGTGGATCCTGGCCCGGGACAAAAAGATAAGCACCGACCGGATCGAAGCACTTTTAGATAAAGCCAGAGAACTTTCTTTTGATGTATCTAAAGTGGAGATGACCGTACAGGATTGTGACTAGCATTTAACATGTCATGGATAATGTATCTGTATCTGCCGCAATAATGGTCATATCCTGAATCCTGAAATGAGAGGCACTATCGCCATAAAGGGCCACAATTCATGAAAAGGCATCCGTTCCCTCAGGGTTCTTAATGGAGCGAATGATGTGTGTAGCTCTCACTTCACTGGTCTTTGACCACCCCAAGTCTGTAACATACCCACCCTCAAGGGTAATTCCACTTTTGATTTCAATGGGATCATCAATATAAAAGGTGTCGTTGGAAAAGCGAATCCGATCCCCGCTGTCTGCAATAGATAAAGCAAATTGAAGATTGGACGGATCATTCATTTCTCCTAAACCGGTGCCTGGGGTAACATAAAGTACGTTGCATTGCGCCCTTGTAAAGTTGGATTGTCTAAAACACCAGCAAAATGGTAAGTAAAGACCTTATTTTTTCATTGTAAATTTTGATTGGGTAATTGGATGGATGGTTTGTTGACAGGTAGGTTGGTTTGCTGGTATAACAAGTCAATAATAAAAAACACGTCGTTGAGAACAACGTAAAAAACATTGATCCTGCCTTCACTAATGTATAAAATTTGCTGACATCTTACCCTTTTGTCATTTGAGAATGAGGCTCTGACTGACCTCAGGAACATGGTAAGATCATTTACACACAGGTTAACATTACACAATACTCCTTACTTTCATTATCTTTCAGCACACTCAGTGTTGCCCCATAAAAAAATATCAATTGCAGGAACGCTGCGGGTTGCAGGTTTTGCATTGGTTTGTATCATTTACTTCGGTGCGCTGTTATTGACTATCAAATTGACCGAAAGACCCACCGTTTCATTTGATGAAGCCGGACAATTTCTTATTGCTAAAGGGAAATACCATTACTGCGACTGGGACATGCCTGAAGGGGGAGTGGAAGAGGTGTTGTACTACAATGCAAGATACAATCTCGATCCCGGTGGATACAGCGTTTTCCTTCATTTCTGGACCAGGGCGTATGACTTGCCTTTCTGGATCAAACTGCCGTCAGCGGTCTTTCTGTGGCTTGCGTCCTTGTTGATCGTCGGCTATATGAAAAAGCGTTCCACCGGCACGTTGTTGGCGCTTAGTGCCGGACTTCTCCCGCTCCTGATCACCCCGGTCTTTACGCTGGCCATGCAGATCCGTGCCTATGGGTTGGAATTGCTGGGAGTCGTTCTATGCCTCTTTTTTCTTGGTGCCACCAGGGAAAAACACCGATCAGTTTTCTACCTAATGTGGGGCCTTTTATTTGCAGTTCTATGCACCTCACGATATGCTGCAGTGATGACCACTGTTATCACTTTGTTTCTCATTTTCAGGAGATCCGGATTCAGGACCGGAACAAGCTTCGTTGAAAGATCAATGCTTATCCTGCCCGTACTGTTGAGCATTGCCGGCATTTGGTTCTTTACTTTTTCGGTTCAGAACAGTTCCTTTCAAACACGTGCGAACGGCCCTTACCTGAGTGATGAACCATCACTTCTTATCACCTCCTTTTATAACGTTCTTCTTCTCCTTTCTTTGGCAGCTCTTGTTTTTATTTTACTCCGTCCCGTGAATAAAAAATTAACTCCCTTTCATGATCTTTTCAGGTTGTCGCTACTCGTGAATTCAGCATTCATCATTCTGTCCTTCCTGGGACTGCACCCCTGGTCTGTAAATGACCAGCACATCGTTTCCGGGGTGTTGCTGATGGCCCTTTCGTTGACGGCTATTGCATTTGTTTATCTGAGAACATTGTTCCCAAAAAGTAGATCAACTGTGCTTACTCTAGGAGTTCCATTGCTTCTGCTGGCAATCATTTACCTGCGGAGGGACGCAATCTACGCACCTTTTCACCAAAAGGACATCTACCATGAATTGGTTGCAACAGATTTTGAACAATACCACAAAGTATTTGTCGGTTTTGAGCTCGCAGCGGTGTTTAACTACCATTACAACTATGGGGTATTAATAAATGAACTGCCTTCAGATTTTAAAAGTAAATTCCATTTCGACAAAGGAATCGAACACCGGAACAAACCCGTGAAGCAGATCTATCAAACAATACAGGAGAGGAGAGGAAACCTGAATTCAATTATCGATGAAGGATACGATCTTCGGATCAGCAATCCATGGACCTATGTGTCCGATGAAACCGACCGGTGGATATTAAAGGAAGACAGCAGGTTTCTTTATGTCCCACTGAAATAGTGGCATTTCCTTATGCTCAACCGATAAATTACTCAATTTTTCTCCTGTGAACTGCTTGTGACTCATTCCCTTGGTGAATTCTTAGTCGAATGTTTCCGCTGGAAATGTGCAGTTTCCTCCTGGATGAGGTTCATAGAGATCATGGCCATTTGATTCCTAATGACACCTATTCTCACCCCCGTCACCCCCCAAAACGAAGTTCGTGATTCCGTTCTTTAGTTACAATACCTAAATATAGCTGCTCAGGCCGAAAAAAGCTACAAAGACGAAAACCAACCATTTTGTTATTGGGCTGTTTCAAGCCATGACCGATTGTATCTGTGTTGAATAATGCGTAACTTATGGTTTGGGGGGACAGTGGATTTACCCCAAGGCATCCGACCGTCTGCTGAACTCCTGAATCAGGGCTTTGTTCTGTTCATCATTTTAACCATGAAAATCAACTAAAAATCAACTAAATTCAAACAGATCCCTTTTTTCAGTTATCATGAGATCGCAAAAATGATCATGCGCGTTTTCATCAAGCAATGGGCTGATCTTTTACATTTGAGGCTAGCAACAGAAATGTATTTTTATTGGTCTTATTCTGAAATAATTTGTTATAATTTCGTTCTGCATGAACAAGTATATTCTCCTCCTGTTGGTATCGGCATTATTTACATCTCAGCATTCTTATGGTCAGTGGTATGGTGAGCAATGGTTGAAGGTAACCAGCGTTCAGATAAATACAGGATTCATGTCGCTCAGTCTCAACAGAGGGAATAAGGGAGAGAAGGAGGATTTTGAAAAGCTAATGCCTGATTCTGAGATTTTGACCTCCGATTTTACAGGTTTCAGAAAAGACGACTATTACTACTTTGATCCGAGAACTGTGTTCAACGTTCTGTTAGGGATGCAATTCTTTGATAGAGAATATGGTTACAAAAGGAATCCTGAGCTTAGAATTGGTTTAAATTATTTTTCGGGTTTTGTTTTGAATGGCTACTGGGACAAAGAAGATCGGATGGTCATTGATACGCTCAACTCTCCCAGAACAGGCCGCTCATATTTCATAGATTCGGTAACCAGTTCGAGCTTCAACATGGAACACTGGATGGAAGACATCCATCTTGATGTTTCAGTGATCTTCAGGACCAATTCGGAGGATCGCTGGACACTGTTCGCTGGATTTGGTATTACGGCCGGCAGGTCCATTTTATCAGAGACGGAAATATCATTCCAGGAAAATGGCTATATCGAAACACGATCTACAGAAGGCACTATATTGCAAAGAGATTATACCGGGGGATCGAGCACCTACAAGTTTGAAAGAAGAACCCAGATCAACAACTGGGGATGTTCGGCGTATGTCCCTTTGGGGGTTGATTTCAGAATAGGTAAAAGACGAGAGAATCTGAAACACATGCACTTATGTTATGAGATCAGGCCTACCCTACAGTACTTGTCATTGCCCGGATTTGGGACATTGCTAAATTCAGGCGCTCAGCATACGCTTGGTCTGAGGGTTAACTGGTAAACAGGGCAACTGACCCTTGCTAACTACTCCCTTCCAAATACCTGTGTCCAGTAACTTCCTACTCTGGCTGAACCTATTTCCGTTACGTTAGCTGACATAATGTTTTTGCAGTGTGGAGGACTGTTGATCCAGAGAGTCATAACTGCTTCTTCTGTCAATGATCCAACGGCAACATTCTCAGCCCACCATTTGTAACTATAATTTTGGTCCGCAATTCTATCCGAAGGTGTGCTGCCATTTGAAATGCTGGTATGAGCCATGTATTTGTACTGGTCCATATCCTTTGTGTGAACGATCGCAGCATTTTCTAAGCGATCATCCCAATTCAATGGCTGCACTGCAGGCATATTTTCTGTGCCGCAGACCCGACTGACCTTACGGGCCTCGTTGATCAGTTCAAGCATCTTTACCCTGTCAAGTTGCTGGTTCTCGTTAACAGAGGCCAATACTTTTCCGCTGCTTTCCGAATAGGAAACATCAGTTCCTGCACTTTCTGATCCACGGGCGATCCTGAACTCATAGATCATTCCTTTAGGCAACCCATCCACTGCAAGAGGCGAAGCTCCCCCCTCATAGTAGTTTCCATCTGGAAGCACTTCCACTGTATATTCACCGGGAGCTGTGCCGAAGTGAACCTTGCAGTCGGTTTGTGTAACAAACTCTACCTTAGTGATTGACGGCGCCGCACCATTGTCCGATGGCAAAGGATTGTTCTTTTCTCCTGAATCATCCTTACAGGAAGAAGCAGCAACGATTAAAAAAAGAATAAGCACTGCCGATGGGTAGCTATTCTTCCCGTTCATACCCATGCCCTGAAACATTACCTTACTTTTCATTTATTGAATATTTTATACTTTAAACGATTGTTACGGACGAATATATATAAATTATAAAATCGCACAGGTATAATTAAAGTTCGGGTGATAATTAATATATACACATCTGATCAGGTCATGTTTTGATGGATATTAACCTGACAGTTTATTTTACAGGGCACCCAACCATTATATATTGTTCAACGTATATAGGACAAACAGTAAAATTCTATGAAAAAAATTTCTACCCTGACGTTGTTGCTTTCCTTCATTTTTTCAGGCTCAATGGCTCAAACCAATCTGCCCGCCGTCATCACTTCAGATCAGACATGGACGGCAAGTGGAAGCCCATATATCATTGGCCAGAATACATATATTGATACGGGGATATCTGTAAAGGTCGCTCCAGGAGTGGAGATTCAATCAACGAATCCATCCTATAAGTTAATCATCAATGGAGAATTTCGAGCCATTGGCACGAAAGATTCGATGATCCTTTTTAATGCTGTTTTGATGAGTTTTCAGCAAGAAGCAACTGATTATGACTCTGCAGGAGGAAAAGGGACATACTTCAACTATTGTCATATTGATGGCCCTGCTTCAGGGCGTACCATAGAAGTATATGGCTCCGCTTTTCGTTTCGAGAACTGCCTGTTCTCCGGTTATTCATACGCTATTTACAACTCAGGGT
Source organism: Bacteroidetes bacterium UBA6491 (assembly GCA_002436505.1). Classification (GTDB taxonomy): domain Bacteria; phylum Bacteroidota; class Bacteroidia; order NS11-12g; family UBA9320; genus UBA6491. Next base: position 6,071 of record DJML01000125.1, read on the forward strand.
CTTTTCGTGGAGGAGATGCTGAAATAGTGAACTGCACGTTCAACAGCCCTACGAAATACTCATATCCTCTGTACAGCCCTACATCTAACAGCTCTGTAACTGTGACCGGATGTAAATTTAATGGCGGAGCGAGCTTGTACTGTTATGGAGATGTTACCATTGAGGATAACATCATTGACGGGCTGGAATCCATGACCTTCACAGCCTATGAAGGGCTTGAAATGCACTGCAACATAATCACGAACATTAAAAGAGAGATCAAGGTAAATGCTTATACCGGAACACCTGTCGTATCGATAACCAACAACACCTTTGACAGCGTTCAGGCAGCAATGATCCATCTTTATTACACGGCAAACGGACTCGTTGGGATTAACAACAACAATTTCTTAGCTACCAGTGCAACAAACAAGGTGGTGATCTCTGGTACCAACCCAAATCCTGCTACATTTAAATCCATTGATTTCAGAAAGAATTACTGGGAAACAACTGACACAACTGCCATTGCAGGTTATATAAAAGATTATACGGATGACATTACTATTATTGGAAAGGTGGATTATGACAGTTTTCTGGGGGCCCTGGATACCACATGTTACAGACCTCCTTCGAACTGCGAAGCTTCCTTCTATGTCGCTATTGATACCACATTCGCTGACATGCTATTCCTGATCAATAACAGCAAAGGGATCAAGTCAACCACAAAGTTCAAATGGACCTTCGGAGATGGCAACAGTTCAACCCTTAGGAAACCTTCTCATACTTATGACAAATTCGGCAAATATGAAGTATGCCTTACGCTCTTCGATTCTGCCAGCAACTGTTCAAGCACCTACTGCGATAGCCTTGGACTCGACAGCAGCGGAAATCTTCTGAAAAAAGATGGGTTTACACTAAATGTGCTTGATGAGTCCGATATTTTAAGGGTGCCGGAGATGGACCCGTTCGCAGGAATGAAGGTATATCCAAATCCGGGGAAAGGGGCTTTTGTGCTTGAAATACCTGCCATGACGGGCAATATGATCCGTGCTCAGGTGATGGATCTGCCCGGAAAAAAGATTGAACAAAGGACACTTTCTCCTTTAGGTAAGAACAAATGGTCGCTTGACATGACAGACCTAAACGAAGGCATGTACCTTATTCATATTCAAGGAGAAACAAAAGAGAGCACGATCAAAGTCATTATTAACCGATAAGAAAGAATAACTTAGTAAAGGAAAAGGGAGCCGGATGTGTGCTCCCTCTTGCCGTTATAAATGACCGAAGAGGAAATTATAAAAGGATGCATAAAGAACGACAGACGTTGCCAAAACGAGCTGTATAAAAGATATTTCTTTATGATGAGCAGTGTAGCGTTAAGATATCACCAGAACAAAGACGATGCCTTGCAGGGCATCAACTATGGCTTTTTGAAAGTGTTGCAGAACATAGGCACATACAACAATAAATTTACACTGTCCACCTGGATCAGAAATATCCTCGTGCATCATTTCATCGATGAATACCGAAAATCAGATCATACGGTAATAAATATTCCTCTGGATGAGGCCAGTGTCGCTGTTCACCATTTAAGCACTAACCTGGCGGAATACCATTTTTCAGAATTGGAGTTACGCGAAATGCTGAACAATCTTCCGAAGGTAACACGTACTGTTTTCAATCTTTTTGCTATCGAAGGGTACAGGCACAGCGAGATCAGTGAATTATTGGGAATGTCGGTTGGTACTAGCAAATGGCACGTGAGCGATGCACGTAAAAAGCTTGGATCAATGCTAAAAAAAAGAAACAGAACGGAAAAAAAAATGATAGGAGCGAGCAATGAGCAGTAAGAATAATATTGACGAGTTTTTCAAGAACAATCTTGACGAAAAGGGCCTTGATTATACTGAGGATCGATGGGTAGCCATGGAAAATCTTCTCAACCAGAAAAAAAGTGGGCTTTTCTTTAGTAAAAAATGGTATTACGCAGCCATGGCTTTTCTTTTTGTTTTGATGGGAACACTCCTCTTGCTGAATGACCTGTTCAATAAAAATGAGAACGTACCGTTCACTGAAAAATATAAACCGCAAGCTACTACTGATGCAAAATCGTATGGGATAATAAGGATTGAGAAACATGCGACAGCCACACTGGAAAGTTCATCATCTGAAAAACGATCAGAATCTTCTGATGTGAGGGGTGGTATCGAAAAGACAAATAAAGCCTCTGCTGATGATGCAATTGAAATTAACGCTGGTCCTGATGCAAATTCAGGTTTCGGAGGGCAGGCAGAAGTAGTGAATGTACCTGAAACTTTAGAAGGTCCTGTTTCTGAAGAAACCTTCGTCCCTGAAATGCAAAACAGTGTGCTGGTCACCCGGATAACGAGGGTACACATCCCGGAAATATTGAGTAAAAATGAAAGTCAACCCGAGAACAATATCCCGGGCATTCATCCGAATAAATTCCGGCTGCCGCTGTTCAAACCTGAAATGTTCGTTAACCCATACATTAATTACGGTCAATTCAAACAGGTCGCTGAAAAGGCCCTGACCGATTGGAAAAAAAACTATGAAGACCCTGTTTCATACAAAGGTTTTGGACTGGATGTCCGAATGGAAAAGAATAACTTCAGCCTTGTTTCCGGGTTGGGAGCTCTTCAACTGACGGAACAAACAAATTACATCAGCCAAATGAACAGGTTCACCTTTGATACTTCATACCATTTGATCGACAGAAATTTCTACAAACTGCCTGATGGCAAATATGCAGCATTGCTGGAACGACAGGTTGATACCACCTCTGTCACTACCAAAGACACTGTTTTCTGTAAGGATTGCCTCACAAAATTCACTTACCTCACCATCCCTTTGGCTGTCCAGTACGGGTATGAGGCCGGGAAAATAGTCTGCTTCGGTGAAATGGGTTTCAATTTCGCTTTCATTAGAAAAGTGCAGGGGCTATACAGCAACCGCTCATTGGGAACAGATGAGAACAACCCTGAAACGGGTAGAGTGTTAAAAGAAGACCTTTCGAAAGCGCTGGTTCAATTTAAGGCAGCAGCAGGTATCAGATACCGGTTTGCGCCATCCGTTTCATTAAATACGCGCATTGAATACCATCGTGCGTTGAATTCAATGATGATTGATTACACGCAAAAGCCATCGCTCGTTGGGATACGGGTCGGTATGGAATGGCTGATCTATTAATAAGGGGAAAACTTCGGTTTATCCGGGTTCCACGGTACGTAGTTTCTTAAATCTTCCTTTTGAGAAAATGCGGACACCATAATCAATTCCCTTACGAAGTTTCTTCTGCTCTTCTTCCGGCAGGTGTATAAAACTCCTGCACTCTTCGCTACAGCAATGCTCATGTTCTTCAGCACAAGAAGGACATTGAATGAAAAGCAGGTTGCATGCTTTATTGGCGCAATTGGTGTGATGGTCGAAAGCGACCCCGCACTGGTGGCATTTTGCGATCACATCATCCGTGATCTTTTCCTCGAGGCGTTCATCAAATACGAAGTTCTTACCGATGAACTTGTTTGGCAAACCCTTAGCCCTGGCGTCACGTGTGTATTTAATGATACCGCCTTCAAGCTGATATACATTCTCAAATCCTTTATAGCGCATATAGGCGCTGGCTTTTTCGCAACGTATACCGCCGGTGCA
>DJML01000064.1 GCA_002436505.1 Bacteroidetes bacterium UBA6491
AATTCATAGCTGTGCCCTATCCTTCTCAGTTTCTTTAATCCACTGTAGCTGGAGATCTTTGCAAAGGCCATCAGTTCATATTCCTTCATCCTGATTATCGAAGGATATATTTTTACAGTCTGATGCGCGGCTACCCGAAACCTTCGTCGCACAAAACCTGGCTTTTTAAGAGAAACAAGCACATTTCCAACGCCAAACGAATATTCTCCCCTGGTATTTGGTAAAATTTCATAGCGAATATCCTTTGTCCCATTCGGCTTTAAAGAGAAATGCATTGCAAAATCCCTTTTTTCAAGTTGCTCCGGCAGCTCATCGATAAAAAGCACGTCAAGGGCCATATTGTATGAACTTTTCAACTTAAAGCGAACCGTATATTTATCCCCCAGAGACAATGTCTCAGGAAGGAACCTTTCCCCGGATATCTCATATTTCCTGAGAAAAAGTAAAGCAAGATCAGCGAGCAAAGTCACGAACCATAGCACCGCAATACCGGTACATACCGAAAGGCCTGTAGCTCCAAGTTGAAAAGCATAAGAAAGGATATAAAGAGCACAAACAGCTATAAGTCCTACGAAAAATCGTGGACTCAGGTAAAGATCATTCAGCTGTTTAACAAGTTTCAACACTATTTATCGTGGAACTTCAACGTTTCGTATCACTTCATCCACCACCGATCTGACGCTTACCCCTTCCAGTTCTCTTTCAGGAGCAAGAATGATCCTGTGATTAAGAACAAAGTAGGTAACATCACGTACATCATCGGGGGTAACAAAATTGCGTCCGCTTAGCGCGGCTTTCGCCTTCGAAGCTTTCATTATTGCCAGTGAAGCCCTTGGAGAGGCGCCCAGGTAAATATCCCCGTTGTGTCTCGTGCCATCGACGATCCCGGCAATGTATTCCAGGATGTCGTCCTTTATCGCAACCATTTCGACAGCTTTTTGAAAGCGGTTGATCTGCTCCCGCTCAATCACCGGCCTCACATTGTCCGACTGCCTGCCGCTGAAATCTTCTTTAAAACGGTGTAAGATCAAAACCTCGTTCTCCAGAGACGGATGTTCGAGAATGATCCTGAACAAAAAGCGGTCAAGCTGTGCTTCCGGTAATTTATAGGTCCCCTCCTGGTCAATAGGGTTCTGTGTTGCGATGACCATATAGCTGTCACTCATCGGGTAAGTCACCCCGTCAACCGTAGCCTGCCTTTCCTGCATTACCTCAAAGAGTGCCGATTGCGTTTTTGCAGGTGCGCGGTTAATCTCATCTATCAAAAGCACGTCTGTAAACAATGGGCCTTTTCTAAATTGAAAATCAGACGTTTTCATGTTAAAGATATTGGTGCCGATAACGTCCGACGGCATAAGATCCGGAGTAAATTGCAGACGACCGAAATCCACATTGATCGTTCTTGCGAACATGCTTGCCATCAATGTCTTTGCGATACCCGGCACCCCTTCAAGGAGCACATGGCCTTTGGTTAGCAAACTTATCAGCAGGTAGTCCATAAGATCCTCCTGCCCCACAATGACCTTTTGAAGCTCGGCCCGCACCTTTGCGGCCACCCTGTTCAGATCAATGATATCCTCAGGGACAGCCACCGATTCATCCAACGGCTTTTCCGTTGATCCTGCATCAGAATTCAGCTCCATTCCTTCATTATCCTCATCAAAAGATGGTTGTTCGTTCATTCTCTTTTTGCGGGCAATATACCCTATTCTTAAGTTTTTTTAACATTACAGATGCTTCCTCTTTGGATAAAATTACCAACTTACATTGCGGCATTCACATACTTTCGTTTAATTTCGCTTTTCATATAAAAACAGGACATAATATCAATGAAGTTCATAGTTAACACCAGCGCGTTATTAGAAAGATTGCAGATCGTCATTGGCACGGTTTCTAACAAACCATTGCTTCCGATCCTTGATCACTTTTTATTTGATATCAAAAACGGTCGTTTACAGATATCTTCTACTGACCTGGAGACATCCATGTCAACCAGCATGGAAGTTGAATCGGACAAAGACATCATGATCGCGATCCCGTCAAAGATGACCATTGATACGCTAAGGTCCCTGCCAAATCAACCGGTGACATTCACTATTGACGACAGCACGAATTCGATTGAAATAAAATCTGAATTCGGAAGGTATAAACTAAACGGACAGCCTGGAAAAGATTTCCCAAAGATCCCGGAGATAGATTCTCAGAATTCATTCGAAATCTCTGCAGACACTTTACTGTCTTCCATCAACAAAACAATTTTCGCCACAGGGAACGACGACCTTCGACTGAATCTTACAGGTGTATTCGTTCAGCTGGAAAACGACCAGATCACCTTTGTGGCCACCGATGCCAACAGAATGGTAAGGTGTACGAACACTTCGGTAAAACCGGGTGTTGAACAGAATTTCATTTTACCAAAAAAGGCGCTGAATCTGCTTAAGACCACTTTACCACACGACCAGACCGCTGTAAGGCTGGACTACAATCCATCGAACGCGTTCTTCACTTTTGGCGACATAAAACTGATATGCCGCTTCATCGATGAACGTTACCCTGATTACACCGCAGTGATCCCTGATGAGAACCCGAACGTACTTACCGTTCCAAGGATTGAGTTTCTTAATGCGGTAAAACGTATCTCAATATTTGCCAATAAGTCAACACATCAGATCAGGTTAAAGATCACCGGAAGTGAAATGATCATGAGCGCCGAAGATGTGGATACCTCAAACGAGGCCAACGAAAGATTGAGCTGTGAATACGAAGGTGAGGACATCGAGATCGGTTTCAACTCAAAACTGTTACTTGAAATGTTGACCAACATTGATTGTGATGCTATCAAACTTGAGATGTCGACACCAAACAGAGCCGGTATAATTTTACCGACGGAAAACGATGTAGACGAAGACCTTTTGATGCTGATTATGCCGATGATGTTGGGTTCAACTGGCGTTTAGTATCAGAGAAATCTCACATTATTTAAAATATGACAGAACTCAGGGATATATGATTTTTCCGTGACAAAATTTATAGGTTAAACCTTCTTCTTTGAGGTAAGACTTACAAGAAAAGTCTGAAAGCCAACAGCACAACCCTGGTACTAGGTACCGGGGTTTTTTATTGTGCTGTCTATATCCTAGTAAAAAGTAATTCCAAAATCAAAAAGGCCGGCCATTTATTTGTAAAGAACCTTTGCAAAACTGACAAGCATTCATCTAAGAATGCACCTGCAATATGCAGCATTTTAGAATAGCTTTATTCCGCTGTTTTATCAATGGCGGGTTTNNCATTGGTGTTTGAGACCAACGCGTCTACCAATTCCGCCACCTGGGCTCAGGTCTCTGTTTAAGAGGTCGCAAATTTATCGATTGAATCCTTTATTCGCAAAAGATATTTTCGTTTTAGAAATTCGGTTTTTATTTCTTCTATAACACGTTCATCCTGGGTTTTGTCATACTCCGCTGCCATGGCCCTGATGCTTTGTTCTGTTGCCTCCCTGCGTTCCGTGGATTGCTTCCGGATCCTTTCCAGCGCTGCCTGGTTAAAGTCCATCTCAAGTTCCATCAGCCCTTCATTGATCTCCATCATCTCCGCCAAAAATTCAGGGGCTATGTTCTCCTTTTCTCCTTCAGTAAGCAACCCCTTAAACTTTAAAATATAGGCTGTCGTTTCGAAAAAATCTTTCAGCACCCTGAAACCTTCGTTATTTGCCGATGAACGTTCTTCTGCCAGACGATGGCTCTCCTTGTCGGTTTTTAGATCCGGGTGAAATTCCCTGCTGTTTTGCAGGAACTTACGGCGCAGCCTTTCCTGGTCCACACTAAAAGTGAATGGAAGATCAAATAGTTTAAAATAGTCTTCCATATCAATAAAAACTAGAATCCAAACACCCTCAGTATGTCATTTGCCAGCGCTGCGACCATTAAAAGGATCAGGAGCACCATCCCAATATACTGGGCTATCATAAGAGCCTTCTCCGCAGGTGGCCTTCCGGTGATGATCTCATAGGTGAGGAACATCATGTGTCCTCCATCCAGTGCCGGTATCGGCAATGCGTTCATAAATGCAAGGATCAGGGATATTATCGCCGTCATTTTCCAAAAGCGTGACCATATCCACCTGCCGCCGAACATTCCGGCTATGCCTACCACACTTTGCACTGAATCCCTGGCTTTTATCTCCCCCTTGAATATCTTCCCGAAACCTTTAATGTTCAGATAGATGTTATCCCATGCGTCTTTTACCGCATAACGGGTAGCGGTGCTGAACGTATAGGGTACCCTCATGCCTTCGTAAGACAGGATGCTGGCTTCAAATCCGATCATTCCGTTGGAATCAATGGCAGTAACCAGGTTCATCGTATCATTTCCCCTTCGTACCGTTAAAACGGCATCGTTCCCTTTTGAATTCTTCAGCAGCCTTGAGAGCTGAAAAAATGCCCTGAACTGGGTGTCGTTCACTGCAATCAGCTGATCATTCTTTTCAAACCCTGCATCACGTGCAGGCGAAATATCTGTAAAGTCATTCACGACCACCGTCTCCTCTGCACTGAAAAGGACAGAGCCTTCCTTTTTCATGTCCACGATAAACTCGGAAGGGATAACCACATCTCTTTCTTCACCGTCAGTCCCTTTTACTTTAAGTGTACCTCCCATGAACGCTTCAAGAGAATAGAAATCATTGTAACGTTCGTACGCTGTGCCATTAAGACTTATCAGCTTATCTCCTGTTCTGAAACCGTATTTTTCGCCCAGATCACCCGCAATTATGCCGGTCTCGTTCACTGCAGACACTGGAACATAGTCTTTTTGATAGTGGTAGGTATGGAAAACAAGCAGCAAAACACCGAGGATCAGGTTAACGACAATCCCCCCGATCATAACGATAAAACGCTGCCATGCAGGTTTCGACCTGAATTCCCAGGGTTGCGGCTCTGTTTTAAGTTGTTCCTTATCAAGGGACTCATCGATCATGCCGGCAATTTTCACATAACCACCAAGTGGCAGCCACCCGATGCCGTATTCAGTATCTCCTTTTTTAAAGCTGAACAACTTTTTCCCCCAGGCATCAAAGAACATGTAGAACTTTTCAACCTTTATACCAAATGCACGTGCCGCAATAAAGTGCCCTGCTTCATGAAATGTTACCAGAATTGCAAGCGCCAGAATCAACTGCCCGGCCATGATTAATTTCTCCATAAATATACCCTGTTCGTATAGAACCGCGAAAATAACATTATTGTTGTCGCGATTCCGTACTACAAGACAAAATGATCATTTTTAGGGACGGTTTTCAACTATTAGAGCGCTATGGACTAACAAGGAATTATCTGTTCACTCCATATTTTACAGCCCTAGCAGGGCATCAGCGATCTTGCGGTCATTCGAAAGCCTGGGTACTTTGTTTTGTCCGCCTAATTTCCCCTGAGCCCTCATGTAATCAATAAAAGCATCTTTTTTCAATGACCTAACCACAATAGGACGAAGTACAGCACCGCTAACCAGGTCGTAGTAATAGGTGTTTCTTTCCTGCATTGAACGGTCCAGTATGTTGCTGAATCTATCCAGATCAACAGGTTCTTCCTCGAATTCGATGAACCATTCGTGGTAGGGCAGTTCATGGTCCTCTGGATTTACCTGCGGTGCAACGGTAAATTCAGTCACCTTCCCTCCTGCCTCGCTTACGGCTTTGGCCAGGGCGTACTCCACCTCTTCTCCGATCACGTGTTCTCCAAATGCAGAGATAAAATGCTTTACCCTGCCAGAAACGGTTATTCTTACCGGGTCGGTCGACTCAATTCGCACGGTATCACCGATCGAATAACCCCAAAGACCCGCATTTGAGTTGATGACAAGGGCGTAGTTCTCCCCTGTCTTGATTTCACCTACTGACAACCGATTGGGATTTTCTTCATGAACCTCAGCTATAGGGATAAATTCATAGAAGATGTTCTCATCGAGCAAAAGCAAAAGTTCCCTGCTATCCATTTTGTCCTGGTATGCAAAGAACCCCTCAGAAGCAGGAAAGAGCTCAACAGAATCCACCTTGCGGCCAATGGATGATTCAAGTTTATCACGATAAGGTTCGAAGTTCACGCCTCCATAGACAAACAATTGAAATCCGGGGAAGATCTCGCCGATGGATCTACCTCCAGTCATTTCCTTTAATATATCAAAATACATCTGAACCCACGGAGGGATACCGGAGATCAGTGTCATATTCTTACCTAAGGTCTCTTTAGCTATTTGCCTCACCTTTTCTTCCCAATCCTCAATGCAATTAGTCTCCCATGAAGGCATCTGATTCCTTTTCAGGTAGCCTGGCACATGATGGTTTGAAATACCGGACAATCGGCCTGTAAATATTCCGTTGTGTTTAGACAGGGTCGGGCTTCCTGATAAAAAAATAAGTTTACCATCAATGAATGAAGCATTTCCTGAATTATGAATGTATGTAAGAAGTGCATTTTTAGCGGACCTGATATGGTTGGAGATGGATTGCTTCGTGATCGGTATATATTTCACCCCGGAAGTTGTGCCCGATGTCTTCGCCAGGTAAAGCGGTTTGCCAGGCCAGCAGACATCAGCCTCTCCGTCTGCAATCCTTTCAAAATACGATCTTAACTGCTCATAGTCCCGTACAGGCACCTTTTCTTTGAACGAAGCATATGACTCATCTTTTTTGATGCCGTGGTCCATCCCGAATTTAGTCTGCGACAAGCCATTCATCAACGACCGAAAGACCTTCTCCTGTGTACCCACAGGATCGTTGCTCCACTTGTTGGTGTTTCTAACCACCGAAGCGGCAAGGATCCTGGCAGCAAATGACTTTATACTCATAACTAATGGCAAAGGTAAACTTTGCGATAGAAAAACATTTACATGAAAACTTTGTCATCTGATAAAAGGACAAGCACAAATTAATTATTTTTGCGTCCACTTAATTAGGTCGGGTGGCCGAGCGGCTAGGCAGAGGTCTGCAAAACCTNNAGCTATGCGAGCAATCTGTCCGTGTTCAAATACCAGTGGTCAAATAAAGAAAGGATAGTCGACGGGTCAATCGTACATTTCGCTTAAACGCTTTAAACCCGGTCTGTTAAGAATATGAATAATTGTTCCGTCCGTCTTAACAAGGTTGTCTTTCCTGAACTCAGAAATGAGCCGGTTCACTGTCTCTTTGGCTGTACCCACAAAACTTGCCAGGTCTGAACGTGTGAGGTACAAAGAGTGTGGTGAGGCAATATCAGAATTGAATTTATCCGAAAGTACCACCAAAGCGTCCGCCAGTCTGCCGCGAACAGGTTTATAGGCCATGGCCGTAATTTTCTCTTCCGCCTGCTGCAGGTTCATTGAAAGCAACCGGAGAAACATTTCATTTAACTCCTGTTTCTGATGTACCAGTGCAAAAAGTTCATGTTTTGGAATGAACATGAGTGTCGACTCCTCCAAAGTTCTGGCCGAACATGTGTGCCGTGTTCCGGCAAAAAGTTCTGTTATACTCAGCATTTCCTTCGGAATGGCGATTCTGGTAATCTGCTCCTTGCCGTCACTACCAGCGCGACTTAGTTTTACCTTGCCCGTTATCACAAAATACATCCCTATCGGAGAACTGTCCTCATTAAAGATGTACTGCCCTTTTCTGTACTTCAACAGATCACTGTAACCACTCAAAAGTTCGATCAACTGTCGTGGTTCCATAAACGTAGTTCGATGTTCCTGTAGCATAACGGATAAAATTAGACCTCAACCAAAACTTAATAGCAAATCATGGTGACAGCAAGTTCCTAAGTTACCGAAAAAATATGGAATGAAAACAACCTTTCACTTCAAATTCAACGGTAGAAAAAAGGTCAGGTACCATACCAACACTGGTTGTCCACAGGCGTTCTGTTAATCCACATTTTAATCCACTGATAATGAAAGATCAGCCTTCAGGATCAACAAATCCAATGGGCAATCCGAGAACTTATTCTTTTACTTCTTCTGGCTTTTTTAACACCAGTATATTCAGCAATGTTCCAAAAGCCATTGAAATTACGATCAGGTTTACGAGCAATCCTGCAGCCGGGATAAAGAGAATTATTCTCAATCCTAAGAACAAGAGGGCAGCGATGAGTATAACCATCCAGTTATTCCATTTCTTATTGTACTTGTATTTGAACCAGTTTGCCCACATCACCGAAGTAATGGAGAATGCGAACAGTGCACTGAATCCTACCAAAGACATCAGCAGCAGACCTATTGGAATGCCGATAATGGTTACCATAAAGAACACAGCAAGCAATGGTAAGCCTATGAAATAAAGCACACCGTAGCCAAAATTTCTCACATATGCTCCTGACACGTCCATGGCAGCTTTCTCAAACACTTTTCTGAACAGAAGCTGCAATAGAAGGATAACGAGGAACACCGACAATGTAAAAAATAACCAGAAACCGGCCAGACCGGCGCCAAATGACTTCCAGTTAATGTCTTTGCCTTCTATTTTAAGGCTTCTGTCATAGGTAGCTGTTGCACCGCTGAGGTAGGGTTCAAAATCAATTTCGCCATCTTCGGTCCAATACCTGACGTCACTTCTGAATCGTGCACCTTCTCCAAATTCGATCTCCATAGCAGAGAGTTCTGATGGGCCGTTGATCTCTCCATCGATCTTCAACTCTTCACAATCCACATCAACTTTTCCGTTCACAATTCCATTCAGGGATACCTGGCCTCCTTTTATGATCACGTTTCCATTCACCTTTCCATTAACTACCACATATCCACCAAAAACAATTAGATCCCGTTCGATGGTCACATCTTTATTGATCTCGATCAAACCTCCGAATATGATCAGGTCTCCTTTTACATTTCCAAGCACATTGATGTTCTCGCCAAAGAGTTTTGCATCGTCCAGCACCGGTGAATTAACCAACAGATCAGAGCCTGCCAGCATGATATCACCATGAACCGTGTCATTGACGGATATTTTTCCCGCTGCGACGACCAGATCACCGTAAATTACGCTATTCGAAGTCACAGACGCTGCGGCTGCGTACAGGTCATTATCAATGTCCTTGTTGAGCACCACGTCACGGTCCGCTTTAAAATCAGCGCCGTTCACAGGAAATGAAATTATAGCCGTAGCGAAGGCCAGGATCAGATTTTTGAATGTTTTCTTTTTCATAGCATTAATTTTTAGTTCCGGTTAATCGAAAGAAAAGACCTTATTGGTATCTGTCAGAATATCTTTCACTTCCTCGTCGGACACTTGTGAGAAGTCGTCGTAATAAACTCCAATAGCGTAAAGATCGGAATATATACCTAAGCAAATAATTTTATCGACGAATGGTTCAAGTTCTCTGATGGTTCTGGTCGGGCCGACCGGGACGGCAACTATGATCTTGTCCGGGCGCTCATCTTCAAGCAACTGCAATGCAGCCTTTATCGTCCTTCCTGTAGCTATACCATCATCCACAACGATGACGGTTTTATCTTTTACGGCTACCGGTTCTTTGTCTCCAAAGTATTTCCTGTATCTGACGTTAAGCAGGTCTCTGATCTCCTTGGTCTTCTTTTCGATGTAATCTTTGCCAACACCCGCATCGCTTTCCAAAACACGACCTTTCATGCTGACGGCACCTATGGCATATTCCGAATTGCCGGGATGACCGATCTTTTTCACCATGATCACATCCAGCGGTACATTTAGTTCACGGGCGATCACAGCGCCCGGAACGACTCCACCCCTCGGAAGTGCAAGCACAACGACATTCTCCCTCCCTTTGTATTCGCTGAGTTCACCGGCAAGTTGCCAGCCGGCATCTACCCGATTCCTGAACCTAACATTCATTTCATCTTGGCTGAACCTTATCTTTTCTAGGTGCCTGTTTGGTCGGCGCTTGTTGTTTCGCCGGAGCCCTCTGTTGCACAGGAGCATCTCTTTTCGCCGGAGCAGCAGGTTTTTGGCTGGGGACTGGCGTTCTCCTTTCCGGTACTTTTATATCTTTCTGCTGGCGTTCCCAGGTATTGTTATGGTAATCCCACCCTCTGATGATCTCCTTTTGGTTTGTCTTTTTCTGCTGGTCAGGTCTTGATGGAGGGGTAACGACCTTTCTTTTCTCTATGACCGGTTGATCAGGCTTTGCCGGTCTGTCAATTTTACCGGGCCTTGCTGCCGGGTGTTGTTCAGCTTTTGGCCGAACAGGTCTTGTTTCCTGTTTCTCCGACAGCATGGGTTTCATGGCCGGGTATTTATCTGCATTATCCTTCAGGAATTCGCGCTGGCTCGGTACAGGGGTCTGTCCTCTTGCTTCGATTACCTTTTTATCGTAATCTTCCCGGTAATGACCATAATCCTGTATTCGCTTTACTCTTCCTTCATCCTCAGTCATAAAATTGCGTGGGACCTGTGGCGTCACTTCACGTTCCCAATGACGAACAACTGTGGTCACGCTTGATCTAGACCGTCGGTGATGGTGGTAATGCCTGATGTACTGGTCCGTAAAATGCGGATATCTGTGAAAATGGTGCGCATGCTCAAAATGCCAGTGCACGAATGTTGTTGAAGGCAAACCGATGATCACCACGGTTCTGTTGGGACCATAATAATAACCCCAGTGGTACCACCATGGGTATTCGTACCAGTACGGATATGAATACCAGTACGGGTATCCATACCAGTAAGGATAAGGATGCCAGTAAGACTGCACATAGATCGTATTCATATCCACCTCACCGTAATATTGGCCCGGCCTGTAGCCTTCTTCATCCGCAAACTCCTGCGCGGCTGCTTCATAGTCTTTCATGGCCTGAGAATCGCTCTCAAGGCTTTCTTTCCATTCATTCAGTTCCCTGGTCTTCTCTTCGGCAAGCTCGGTATTTAACCTGTCCAGTTCATTCATGAGCCAAACGGGGTCCCTGGTATAAATATCTCCAAGGAGAATGGTCATGTTAATGTTCTCATTGAGCAGGGACAAAACCTCCGGTAGTCCGACCAGTTCCATGGCGGCTTTCTGAATGTCGGTTCCGTAAGGTGCTATAAGCACTGTAAAATTAGCCTCAGAACGAGCGGTAAGTTCATTGATCTCATTTAACGTGTTGAAGTAATGCTTGTTCAGGAAAGATGCGTTCTGCCGGACAGATTCCGGGTAATCCCCTTTATCAAGGATATCCTTCAAGGCCGACTCCTTACGTTTTTCCCCTGAGTTGCAGATTTCACCGACCAGATCAGGGAACCTGACAAGATCATAGATCTTCTTCTGAACATCAAATTCCAGGTCACTCATAATTTCTTTGAATTCAGCAGCGCTGTTTTCCTGGATCTTACTTAAGCGAACAAGGATCTCCGGATTAGCGGAAACCAGAAGGATTTCTTCCCTTTGCTCTTTCGGGTAAAGGGCAATGGCCTCAACAACCATTTGTTCATCTTCACTGAGTTGATTCAGCGGTTCTTCGGTCTGACCAAATGCCAGATTACTTAGACTTATTACCGTAATAAGTAAAAATGTAACAGGCGATTTCATACTATTTTCAATGGTCAGGCTAAGGTACATTTACAATAGCAGAAACAATGAAAGTCAGCGTGTGAGATATATCATAAGAAATGCCGTTAAAAACAGCTTTTCAGGCGTAAAATTTGATCAAATAAAAAAAGGCAGGAATTAACCTGCCTTCGTTGCTGGAATACCGTGCGTTAACTATCCTTCCTTAACGGCTGACAGACAGGCCCTTCGACCCCGCTCAGCATTCTCAACCTATTCAATGACCTTTACCTACCCCGCACGTTCTTTTTTGGATTGCTCCAATCAGTTTACGAGCGCTAGTGAGTGGTGAGTATCAAAGAACAATTCAAATGTATGTCTTGAAAAAGGTCAAATAAATAACCTGTGTCACTCATGTGAGTGACTTTAGTCATCATTTTGACGATGAATACCCTTACGACAATCCGCTTATGACCCCGTTTTTGTCAATGTCCATGTGCTCAGAAGCAGGTACCGCAGGCAAACCTGGCATACGCATCATGTTTCCGAGGATCGGGATAAGGAATCCTGCCCCGGCTGCGATCTCAAATTCTCTTACCGTTATGGTAAAATTGGTAGGCCTGCCGATGAGCTTTTCATTGTCGGACAGTGACTTCTGTGTTTTTGCCATGCAGATCGGCAATTCGGAAAGCCCGAGGTTTGCTATCCTACGCAGTCCGAGTTTCGCTTCAGCGCTGTATTCAACCCTGTCAGCTCCATATATTTCCTTGGCTATGATGTGTATCTTCTCTTCCACAGAAAGTTTCCAGTTATAAAGCGGGCTGAAATTGTTCTTTCCCGATTCGATCACTTCAACTACTGCTGTTGCCAGATCCTTTGTTCCTTCACCACCGTGCGCCCAGCCTTTGCTCAAGACTGCTTTAACGCCCATGTCAGCACATTTTTTCACTACCAGTTCAATTTCCTCATCCGTATCTGAAATGAAGTTATTAATTGCTACGACAGGTGTCAACCCGAATTTCTTTGAGTTTTCAATATGTTTTGCCAGGTTCTCAAATCCTTTCTCTACCCTATCAAGGCTTGGTGTATTGTATTCATCCGCAGGAGAACCACCGTGATGGCGGAGTGCTCTGATAGTAGCAACAAGTACCAGTGCTTTAGGCTTCAGATCGCCGTGGCCACATTTGATGTTCAGGAATTTCTCTGCACCTAGATCAGCACCAAATCCTGCTTCTGTTACAACATAATCCGAAAGGGTCAATCCCATTTTTGTAGCTATAATGGTATTGGTACCCTGGGCTATATTGGCAAATGGACCGCCATGAATAATTGCTGGGTTTCCTTCCAGTGTTTGTACCAGGTTCGGCTTGATGGCATCCTTCAGAAGGATGGCCATAGCATTTTCTGCATTCAGATCCCTTGCGTATACCGGTTTACGGTCAAAAGTGAACCCGATAAAGATATTGCCCAGTTTATTTTTCAGATCTTCTATATCCTTTGACATGCAAAGAATCGCCATGATCTCAGAAGCAGCCGTTATATTAAAACCGTCTTCCCTTGGAATTCCGTTGCCCGTGCCGCCCAATCCGATCACAATTTGCCTTAAAGCACGGTCATTCATGTCGATCACACGTTTCCAAAGTACCGTCCTTGGGTCAATGTTCAGGCTCCTTGTCTTACTCTGAATATTGTTATCGATCACTGCAGCTAAGAAGTTGTTTGCCTTTTCAACTGCAGAGAAATCGCCTGTAAAATGTAAATTGATGTCTTCCATCGGAACCACCTGTGAGTGACCGCCACCGGCAGCTCCCCCTTTGATACCGAATACCGGACCCAAAGATGGTTCACGGAGTACCACGGTCGCCTTTTTCCCGATCTTGTTAAGGCCTTCGGTTAGTCCAATAGATACTGTGGTTTTACCTTCACCTGCCGGTGTAGGAGTTAATGCCGATACCAAAATAAGGGTATTGCTATTGACTTTCTGATCATCGATAAGCGACAAAGGAAGCTTTGCTTTGTACTTCCCGTACATTTCGATGTCATCTTCTTTTACATTAAGTTTTCCGGCGATTTCCCGGATGTGCTTCATCTGCACCTTCTGAGCAATTTCGAGATCTGTCATTTTGAAATTTTGCACAAAAATATTCAAATAGTTTAATTCCCCTGTTGAACCACTTGCTAAACCCATTTTTACGGCATAATCTTTGCAGCTGATCAATTGAACAAAACGGTTGAACCGGAAGGTAATGGATTAATTATTTTACTGAAATGCAACAATTTACCTCCGACAACTGTCTAATATTGGAACAATGAAACATAAACTCTTATTAGGATCTCTGACCCTTTTCTTTATTCTTATCGCAAATTTTGCTCAAGGGCAGGCAAAAGTTGAATTTGTAGACAGTTCTGTATATGATTTCGGAGAGGTGTACATGGGGGATTCGGCCATCCATTACTTTAATTTTATCAATACAGGAAATAAGCAGCTTATCATTGATGAGGTAAAGACCACCTGCAGTTGTACCGCATCAGACTGGCCTAGATACCCTATTCCTCCAAACGGGAAAGGCAGCATCCGTGTAAAATTCGATACCAATCAAAAGGACGAGGGAATGTATGCCAAAGGAGTGAATATGTATTCCAATGCCGGTGAGACCAACATGATCATTTACATTACGATCAAAAGGAAATAGCAGAAAGCTACAGATTTACTTTCATGCCCAGTCGAATACCTCCGCTGTACTGATGCTGTTTGACGGGATATTCCTCATTAAAGGTTGACTTCACGCCAAATCTAATCTGAGGATTTGCAAAGATCTCAACGTTAGGAGTAATGTATTGTGACACAGATACACCGAGATAAGCGTTGGCATTGTGTCTGTTGAGGTAATCAAAACTCCTTTTACTGATCCAGTAGTAAAGATCCGAGTCAAAATCATAGACCATTGCATCCACATGATTTAAATAGGTGTATGAGAAGCCGCCCTGAATATCCAGGTTCACGTTATCCTTTTTCCAAACGCGATAATTGGCAAGCAACGGGATCTCCAGATAGCCGTAATAGTTGTTGAAAGGAATCCTGTCTCTGCTTCCTGAGACCACTTCAGGTGACTCATACATGGTGTTGAACCCGTTAAACGCTTTATTTCTCCCTGAAGATGAAATGTTCATAGATTCGCCGTTCTGATGCTCAGAAATGTAAAGTTGTTCACCCATGGAACTGTAATACAATCCCGACTGGAGTGTCAATCGTGGGTTTACATTAAAAAAGATATCTATACCAGCATAGAAGTTCATGATCGGCTGATCATTTGAATTTCTGTACACATTGCTCTGTCCCTTGCCATTTAGGGTAACAGGTGTATTTGTCCTATATGAAAGTTTCCGGTATGAATAACCAGGGGCAAACGCGATCCCTACGGCAAATCGAGAGCGGTTAATGCTCATTTCAGGGGATACAAGATATTCCTTTTCAGTCAGGTTGATCCTTCCAAAGGTCTGATCAATGTTCTCGATCCGCTTTAACTCAATAGGCTCAATAGATATCTGATCCAAATGAACGTTCCTTGTGTCGATACGCTGGTCAGAAGTGTTCATGTAGTGAACCTCCCTTGGTTTTATTACATTTTTAATGCGGTTTAGCTCCCTTAACAGCTCCAGCCTGTTTTGTCCATCGAAGGCTATCAGATCAGCCGGATCTTCTGCCAGATCTTCCCCAGAATAAAACAATTCAGTATCATCTGCAGTCTTTGACCATGGCCAAAGTTTACCCAGATCGAAGTTAAGACTCATGAAGTCTGAAGAGAAAGGTGAGAAAAACAGCTGTATTAGTAGGGTGATCATGCCCAATGTAAGTAAAGGGGCAACAACATATGCTCCCCATCTGATCTTACGCTGGATCTTCCTTTCTGTTATTTTACTTGCTGTGCCCAAACCTAATGTTAATACAAAATTACATGATGTTTATCCTTTAAATCCATCTATTCCGCCATTTTACCGAAATATGAGACTATACCATATAAAATCAGCGCTGACAAGCCAAAACTCAGGTACCATGGCAACCCAAATGCTGTTAAGGTCGTTCCGCACAATACTGAAACGCCGCCTACGGTCAGTGCGTACGGCATTTGTGTTTTAACATGCTGAATATGATTACATTGCGATGACAACGAACTTAATATTGTAGTATCAGATATCGGGGAACAATGGTCTCCAAGCACTGATCCGGCAAGAACACAGGCTATTGCATTAGACAGTACTGCAAGGTTTTCTCCCATTTCAAGACCCGCACCCTGGCCGACCTGCCATGATGTGAGCAGTACCACAGGGTACAGAATAGCCATGGTGCCCCAACTACTGCCCGTTGACATGGCAATTAGCGCTGCCAGGATGAATGTTATCGAAGGGATCAGGAACGGGTTCACTGAATCGGAAATCAGCAGGGATACATAGTCCGCAGTACCTAATTTACTGGTCATTGCTCCCAGCCCCCATGCCAGTACCAGTATACCAATAGCAGGAAGCATGTGCTTAAAGCCATCAAAAATGGTTTCCATTGCTTTGGTCAGAGACATGATACGTTGAGAGATCGTCAACAGCACACTGATAATAAGGGTAACGGAAGATGACCACAGCAATGCTTTGTATGAATCAGCTCCTCCTATCACATCGGACAAATAATGAAAAAAACCGACCGACATATCTGTGTTTAAATCCTTACTGCCGGTGTATATCAACCCGGCGAGTGTACCTGCGATCAGTAAAAAGACCGGTACCAATGCATTAAAAGCTCTTTCTTTGATCTTTACCACTTCAATCTGATCCTCTGAAGATGTTTCTTTCTCTTCCCTGACCTTTGATGCCCTTGCCATTCTTTCGTACCTGAGCATGGGGCCAAAGTCCTTTCTCCGGATGATCAGAAACAACATAAAAAGGATGGTGAGGAACGGGTAAAAGCTGTATTTCAGAGAATCCATGAACAGGCTGTAAGCGCTGACACCCATTACCTTTAGCTCTGCAATTTCATTGATGCCGTTTTGGATGTATTCCAGTTCCGCTCCGATCCAGGTGGTCACAAAGGCAGTCGCTGCTATCGGGGCAGCGGTAGAATCAACAATATATGCCAGTTTCTCCCTACTGATCTTAAGCCTGTCGGTAACAGGCCGCATGGTGTTTCCTACTACCATCGTATTGGCATAATCGTCAAAAAAAATGAAGATCCCCAGGAACCAGGTTGCAAGCTGGCCGGACCTTGCGTCTTTCGCCCACCTGGAAACGTGCTTTACGATCGCGTTCATTCCTCCGTTGTTACTTATCAGCTGCACCATGCCACCTACAAAAAGACTGAATAAGATGATGGACATATGGCCGCTGTCGATGGCCGACTCCTGCACAACCTCAGCGATTCCTGTAACTGACGTCCACAACGGTTTGTCTGATGACACTACGAGAACAACCAGGCCTGAAAAAATACCCATTGCCAGAGATGAGAGCACTTCTTTGAATATCAATGCACCTCCGATGGCGACCAACGGTGGCAAAAGGGACAACCATGGCGGAAAATTCCGGACATTCTCAGCAGACGGTTCACTTTGACCGTAGGCAACGGTTCCGATCAGGAATACCGCGAAGAACACAGGCAAGACCCTGGCAAACCATGAATGTTTAAAACTCCTCATTCTCAAACAGATAGAAGGCAAAATAAAGAATGAAATCCGTTTAATGAAATCACGAAACCCTGCTTGTCTGATTTATTCGTGCAAAACCTGCTCCCAGTAAGACTCCAGCTGCTTTGATATTCCGTCCCAACTGAATTTTTCTCTTGCGATCTGCAAGCCTTCCTGTCCCACTTTTTCTCTTAATTCCCGATCTTTCAGCAGTGAGATCACCGCCTTTATAAAATCATTCTTTTCAGGTGCGTGAATGACACCCTGGCCAGAAATCAGCTCCAGTCCTTTGAATCCAATATCCGTACAAACGACCGGAACGCCCATGGCCATTGCCTCCAACACTTTATTTTGTGTGCCGGCACCAAACCTTAGTGGCGCTATGACAACACTTGCACTGTTGTACATTTCGGCAATATCCTGAACAAACCCTGTTACTTCAATTGTTTCATTTGCAAGGCGCCGCACAGACTCGATCGGACGCTGCCCCGCAATGATTAAACGCACACCGGACATTTCCTTTTTGATCTGTGGAAAAATTTCTTCCACGAAATAATGAACAGCATCAACATTCGGGGCATAATCCATATTACCGGTGAACAATATTGTGTGATCCTTACCGTAATCATGGGCATTGAATTTGAAAGTCTCCAGATCAACCCCGTTTCTAAGCAATTCAAAATCTGCATCCTTGTATGACGACCTCAGGTAGTCACGGTCCTCCACAGAACAGGCCAGGTTTAGCGAGAATACCCGCATTCTTGTCTCGTACTTTTTAAGTCTTTGGAGCTCTATCGGGTCGAATAAACGATTATACCACGGTCTTTTTGTGTTTTTGCGTCTGGTCCAGTATAGTGAGAAAGCATCTGGCAGGTCAAGAATTTTTGGTAGATCGAGGTCCAAAGCATATTGCGCCATCCTGATATGTTGTACATATACCAGATCAATATTATTGGTTCTGATAAAATCCGACAAGGTGCGTTTCATTTTACCCGATCTGAAATAAGCTACCTGGAAAGGAATATTTTGAAAGATGGCTACCAGGCAGGACAAATACGAACGCCATTTAGGCAAATGCAACACATTTATGCTTTTAAAAAAAGGTTCAATTTTGTCAATACGACTAAAATCATCCTTTTCCTCCGCAAAAGTCAGTAAATGAAGCTCATGCTTCTCTGACAGTCTCCTCATGAGGTTGTATATCTTCAATTTATCTCCCCTGTAGGGCGGATATGGAAACCGGTTTGCAAGTATAAGTACTCTCAATGAAGGCGATTTTCGGCAAAACTAATGGATATGTTCCGAAGTTGAGTCTTCGGCCGCCACAGTCTTTGCTTTCATTCTTTAGCTTAAAATGATCACATCCTCAGGAAAAGAGCGATGGTCAGCTACTATTATGGCCTTTCTTTGTTATGATTATCTATAGTCGATGTTTTACCTTTGCAAAGCATATTGAAGATATGGAAAGAAAACTGGATAGTATTGAAGAGGCCATAAAGGATATAAAAGAGGGCAAGCTTGTGATTGTCGTTGATGACGAGGATCGCGAGAATGAAGGTGATTTTGTAACTGCGGCAGCAAATGTGACGCCGGAGATGATCAACTTCATGGCCAGAGAGGGCCGCGGGCTTATTTGCGTGCCACTGATAGAAGAGCGCTGCGAGGCGCTGAAGCTCGACCTGATGGTAGTTGGAAAGAACACCGCGACACATGAGACACCATTTACGGTATCCGTTGACCTGCTGGGACAGGGTTGTACCACAGGTATCTCAGCTCATGACCGGGCAAAAACCGTTCAGGCCCTCATCAATAAGAAAACAAAACCGGATGAACTGGGCCGTCCAGGGCATATTTTTCCTCTTAGAGCCAAAACAGAAGGAGTCCTGAGACGTTCAGGGCATACAGAAGCAGCTATTGACCTTGCACGTCTTGCAGGATTTGAACCTGCTGGTTGCATTATTGAGATAATGAACGAGGACGGATCAATGGCAAGGCTTCCTGACCTTTTTAACGTAGCTGACAAATTTGACCTGAAGATCATTTCCATTGCTGACCTTATCACTTATCGTTTACAGAACGATTCGCTGATCAAGCGAAAAATAAAAGTGAACATGCCCACGCAATTTGGTGATTTTGAATTGGTTGCGTTCGAGCAGATCTACACCAAGGAAGAGCATCTTGCCCTGATAAAAGGAGAATGGGAACCGGATGAACCGGTGCTTGTACGTGTGCATTCTTCCTGCGTTACCGGGGACATATTCGGATCTTGCAGATGTGATTGCGGCGAACAGCTTCATAAAGCCATGGAAACCATTCAGGAAGAAGGTAAAGGCGTTATCGTGTATATGAACCAGGAAGGCAGAGGGATAGGACTTATGAATAAACTGAAAGCTTATCAGCTGCAGGAACAGGGTATGGATACCGTAGAGGCCAACCTGGCGCTGGGCTTTAAATCTGATCACAGGGATTATGGGGTCGGCGCACAGATACTTCGCAATCTCGGTGTATCAAAAATGAGGCTTATGTCCAACAATCCAAAGAAACGCACAGGTTTGGTAGGTTATGGCCTTGAGATCGTTGAAAATCTAGGTTTACAGGTAGAACCAAATCCTCATAATTTAAGTTACCTGATGACCAAAAAGGACAAACTGGGCCACGACATCCAATAAGAGTGAAGGTAACAATCTATACTGACGGATCCTCGAGAGGCAATCCTGGACCCGGAGGCTACGGGGTGGTAATGATCGCTCAGGGGCACAGAAAAGAATTTTCCGAAGGTTTTCGTCTCACTACCAATAACCGCATGGAGTTGCTGGCTGTAATCAAAGCACTCGAAGCCATGAAAAGGAAAGATGTGGTGATCGAGCTATACACAGATTCAAAGTACGTATGTGACGCTATTGAAAAGAAATGGGTCTTTGGATGGCAGAAAAAAGGATTCAAAGGAAAAGCAAACCCAGACCTGTGGGCCCGGTTTCTTGAATTATACCCACATTTCAAGATAAGATTTCACTGGCTCAAGGGCCATGCAGGGCATCCAGAGAACGAAAGATGCGATGAACTAGCTACACTGGCCGCTGACGGCAACGGACTGAAACAGGATGCAGGCTACGAAAACGCGATCAATAACGGATAAACCTTTAAAAAGTATTGTCACTTGTACAGTATGCGGAAAACTTCTTCATGACCGCTGGCTACAACTTTAAGGAAATACAATCCAGCTGCTACCCTGTGCCTATTGTTTGAGCCTATCGTATAAATGGCCTTCCCATCTAAGCCCACAGTGACCTCTTCTTTCATGATAGTCTGACCTTTAATGCTAATTAGTTCAAGTTTTACTTTAGTTCCTTCTCCCCCTGTGATCTCAACATTTATTACATCATCGGTGCTTGGATTTGGAAAAACTATCACGGAAAAAGGTTTGTAGGTATACTTTAGTCGGGTTTCTGATATCGAATCAATGTTATTGATATGCCATAGCCCTCCGGAAACGCTGCCTGCCCACAACTCTTTTCCGGAACTGTTCCATGGGTCCACTAGAATTGTTCGTGTTCTTCCTCCTATGTTTCGAGGGCCCCTCTCCTCCCACTTGATCTCGTGAGTTACAGGGTCAGCAAAGCCTGTGAACATCCCTCTGCCGTGGGTGGCAGCAACAAAGAGATTGTCCGACTTACGGTACCTGATCATGTCGATACGAATGTTTGCCAGGCCAACATTAGTGGGTTCCCACTTCGTGTTTTCTCCATCCAGGTTGGTGGTAAAGAACACCCCTGCATCGGTCGCAGCATAGCAAACACGATTATTTGTCGGGTGTAGCGAAACCCATCTGACCGGAATATCAGGCAGATCCCCTTCAACATTACTCCATGATGGAGAATTTGACATCGCGTTCTTAGATTCAAAAATGGACTCAATGCCGTAATTTGAATAGGACGCAATCACGTGGTTCGCATCTTCCGGATCTACGAATATGGAGGATGAATATCCCAGTGTCGGCAATTCATTGTTAGGGTCAACATTTACAGGCAAATAATTTATATCGGTCTGATCCGAATTGTTGATCCTGTAGATCCTGCCCCCGCCTGTCCGACCTATAAAAACTGTATTCGGGACATCTTCAGAGATACCGATCGATGATATTGCACCAATCCCCCTGCATGCTCTTTTCCACTGGAATTTAGTTGCAGTTTCTGGGTCCTTTAGCCTCCAGAGACCTACTGTTGATGCCTGGTAAAGGTACTTCCCTTCAAACGGATCAATTTCTATCGGATTAATGAAAAGTGTATTGTTGTCGTTGAGAAAAGAATTCGTCAAGGTATCAAGATCTCCATCCACTCGTCGGTATACTCTTTCATATTGTGTGGAAGTGAAGTAGGAACGGCCGTCAACCGGGTCGATAGCACAATATCCGCCATCTGCCCAGGAAAGCATGTCCCATTCTGTGATCCCCTGCCCTGTCGATCCGCTGGAACCATTGTCCTGAGTACCACCTATAATGCTGTGATGACCCGCAGAAGGATGAATAGCACAAGCATAATACTGTGTGACATTGTAATTTAAATTGAGGTTTTGGAACGTTGGAGAATCCGATGTCATATTGTAAGAGCAATAAATCCCGCCATCATTTCCAAAGAAAACCGTATCGCTGGTATGGTAAACTATTTCATGCTGATCAACATGAACGTAAGGAAGTGTATCTGCCCCCCTTTTTATCCCAGGTGCGTTCAAATGCGGAGGAGCACCATGTCCGTCCGTCAGCATCTTCCAGGAGCTACCTGCATCCTTTGATCTCCAAAGGTTTAGCCCCCCTGCGATCAGTACATCCTTATTTTCAGGATCAACTTTAACTATGAGGTCGTACCATGACTGTTTCTTTGCAAGTGCGTCCGGGTTATTACCGGGGATATTCACTGCAGTCCAGTTCAATCCTTTATCGTCAGTAACATAAATGTCACCTATTCTGTAATTGTTCGATGGATTGCTTGTTATTGCATAAGCTCTTCCGGAATCTGAGGGAGCTGTAGCCATCTCAATGCGGTGGTAACTTCCCGTAATGCCACTCATTCTTTTCTCCCAGTCACCGGCATCACCTGTTTCAGAAAAATAGATGCCATCAGAGACCCAGACGCCCAAAGCGACCATTAAATGACCGTCTGCTGTCACTTCAATGTCCGCTACCCTGTCAGTTAATGCATTCTCGGCTGTCTGTCCAAGAACTGATTCCCATGTATCACCACCGTCCTTAGAACGCATCAATCCACCGTAAAGGGTTCCGACGTAAATATCCCCTGAAATGGGATGGACCACCATATCCTGTGAGTAAATGAATGAATCATTCATGGTAGATGGCAATAAATTCCATGTATCCCCGAAGTCCGTGCTTTTCCAGACACCTGCCCCGCGAGCGATACTGGATGCTTTTTGAGGGTGTTCGTTCAGGAACCCTTCTCCGGTACAGAAATACAGGACTCCTTCATTATGTGGGTCTGGAACGATACGCATAATGCTCAGAGAAGCAAAAAAATCATCAACGGGGCGCCATGTATTGACATATTCCAGCGTTAGTTTATTCAGTGTCTTGTTTCCAAGCGTAGAGGAACCAGATAAAAAGTAGTTCCATAATTTATCAGATTCAACAACCCCGGTATAAGGGTTTATGATCTTCATTAGTTCCTGTTCGTAAAAACCGGGCTTATTCCCATTCTCAGGGACCGTAGGGGTCTGCTTTTGATTACAGGCAGAAAAGCCAAGAAAAAGAACAGATAGTAACAAGTAGATGTTTCTCATAATTTGCCGGACAATTCAAATGCTGTCAAAGTAAGACCTTTTATTGGTGGATCGTGTTTTACAACCCTAACTTTCAAATATGAAAGGGAAGGGAAATTAGTTAAAAGTTTGTCATAAATAGCTTTCGTTAACTCTTCTATCAGATCAACCGGGTTATTTACGATGGTTGCCACTATGTTAAACACATCCTGATAGTCGATAGTTTGCTCAATGGTCTTCAGATCTGCATCAGGGCTAACAGGATAGTGGAGCCAGCAAGACACAGAAAACTTTCCGCCTATCAGCCGTTCTTCAGGATGAAGCCCGTGGAAAGCGTGAAATACCATGTCCATAATTTCAAGACATCCATTTAATTTGTCCCCGCCTTTGCTGTTTTGCCCTTTCATTAACACTTGAAACCTTATTTTTGCAAATCTACTTAAAAGCGATGAACAGCACTGACATAGCAGATCTTAAACAAAAGAACAAGGACAGGGACCAGTTTGAGCATCCTGACTTCTATCTTTTAGACGAATTACTCACAGAGGAACACAAATTAATAAGAGGTTCAGTGAGGGACTGGGTAAAAAGAGAGATCTCACCCATAATAGAACATTTTTGCCAGAAAGCGGAATTTCCTAAACATATCGTAAAAGGGCTTGGCGATGCTGGTTGTTTTGGACCTCAGATACCTTCCGAGTACGGTGGTGGTGGCCTTGATTATATATCTTACGGTCTGGCCATGCAGGAACTGGAAAGAGGTGATTCCGGCATCAGGTCTACTGCAAGTGTGCAGGGATCACTGGTAATGTACCCTATTTTTAAATTCGGTTCTGAGGAGCAGAAGATGAAATACCTGCCAAAGCTGGCAAGCGGGGAATACCTTGGATGCTTTGGGTTAACCGAACCAGACCACGGCTCAGACCCGGGCGGTATGATCACACGATTTGAAGACAAGGGAGATCACTATCTGCTGAACGGAGCAAAAATGTGGATATCAAATGCTCCTTTTGCTGATGTCGCAGTTGTGTGGGCAAAGAATGAAGAAGGCATTGTACACGGCCTGATCGTCGAACGAGGAATGGCAGGATTTACTACACCGGAAACCCATGGAAAATGGAGCTTAAGAGCTTCAGCAACCGGAGAACTTGTGTTTGACAACGTAAAAGTCCCTAAAGAAAATCTAATGCCAGGGGTAAAAGGATTGAAGGGGCCGCTGACGTGCCTTAATTCTGCAAGATACGGCATATCCTGGGGCGCTATAGGTGCTGCTATGGATTGTTATGTTTCCGCTGTGAAGTATTCTAAAGAAAGAATACAGTTTGGGAAGCCCATCGGCGGATTTCAATTGCAACAGAAGAAGTTGGCAGAAATGCTTACAGAGATAACAAAAGCACAATTGCTTACATGGAGGCTTGGTGTGCTTATGAATGAGAACAGGGCCACCCCTGCACAAATATCGATGGCGAAAAGAAACAATGTCGAAATGGCACTTAACATCGCAAGGGAAGCACGCCAGATGCATGGTGGAATGGGCATAACAGGAGAATACCCAATGATGAGACATATGGCAAACCTTGAGTCTGTCGTAACATACGAAGGGACCCATGATATTCATTTATTGATCTTAGGAATGGAGATAACCGGTGAAAACGCATTTGTATAAATTGATTAAATATCTGGCCCCTGGGGTCATCGCATTGTCCCTTGGGATGAATTATGCATCAGCAGGTGCAGGATATCCTTCAACGCCTGCTATTGTTCAGGTCCCCTTGACAGGTCAGCACGACAGTGTAGGATTTAACATTGTAAAGGAGTTGCCGGCCATACTTTACAAAAGGATAATTGACGGCGAGATCACCGTTTACACCACCCCTTTAAAAGATGTCATCCGCACGCCTCAAGCCTTTGCGGAGATGGAAGAACAAACGAAAACTTCCTTTCTAAAGGTAGAAGATCTATTCTTAGACGAAGACTGGAAGCTTCAGGGAAAAAAATTTGAATTTCATATCCGGGGAATCTATTGTCTGAACAGAAGTGAGGAAGGAATTCAGGTAAATTACGGTTATATCAACCTGGAGGATATCAAAGGATTGCTGAAATCTGTGATCATTCCAACAAACAGCAATGGACCAAAGAATCTGACCTTTTGGGATGCCCTGCATAGCAGGCTTTACGACTTCAATCTTCTTAAATTCGGTGGAGAGAACTTCACCCGGGAACCTGAACGATCGATCGAGATCAGGAACCAGGCTTTTTTTAATCCTAAGGTGACCACTAACGCGATCCAGCTACCTGCTGCCAAAGAAGTAGAACTTGTAGTAAACAGAGTGGATTTCAACAATGACAAAATGAATTCAATGCTTTTCGAGGCAGTAGAAGGATATTTCAAACAAAACCCACAGGAATTCTTCAATCTTGGAGGTGCTGATTTTGAAGACCATACAAATCCTGGGGTTGCAATAAATCTTACTAAGATCGTCCTCACTGAAACATGGAGGAAAAGTGATAATGGTATTTCTTACCAGGTGGATAAACTGGTATTTTATATCAATGATCACCCGTTGCAATCCGTTAATTCCGATGAACTTGAGAAATTAGGGTTCCTTGTAAACTTCCAGCGCATGGAAGATTTTCTAGAAGAGAAAAATTTCTTTTTCACGATCACGCGCATTAACAACCAGCAAATTTACGGGTACAGATCACAGGACGCCCTCAATGCATTGTTAGCCGGTTCATGGAACAGGATAATCATTACATCAGATAATAAATCTAAAGAAGACTAGCAAAGATGAACTACGAGATCAAATTTGGCACCGATGGCTGGCGCGCCATTATAGCCAAAGACTATACCATTGATAATCTTAGACGTGTTGCAGAAGCAACGGCTTTATGGATAACCCGTCATTTAAAGAAAGATACTGCTGTAATTGGTTTTGACTGCCGTTTTGGAGGCCAGATGTTCATGGAAGAAACCGCTTCAGTATTTGCCGAACACGGAATCAGAACCTATGTTTCTGAAAGATTTGTGAGCACTCCTATCGTGTCACTTGCAACAACAGAACTCGACGCCGGAGCGGGTATAGTAATCACTGCAAGCCACAATCCTCCCAGTTATAATGGCTTTAAAATAAAAGCGTCCTATGGTGGCCCTGCCTCCCCTGTAGAAATTGACAAGGTTGAAAAACTCATACCGGATGAACGTCCACCAGCGGCAAGGTCCTATGAAGAATACAAGGAAGATGGATTGATCATCGAATACGACATGATGCAAAAATATATTGATCGTGTCGAGTCATCTTTTGACATGGATCTGTTACAAAAGAACGACCTTCAGTTTGCATATGATGCCATGTACGGTGCTGGCCAGGATGTTGTGCGTGCCTTGTTGCCATCAGCAACATTTCTGCATTGTGAATACAATCCATGGTTCGATAACCAGGCCCCTGAACCAATTCATAAAAACCTCACGGAATTTTCCGAAATGATAAGCTTGTCCGGAGACATTGACTCCGGTCTTGCAACCGATGGGGACGCTGACAGAATAGGTCTGTATAATTCGAAAGGTGAATTCATTGATTCGCACCACATCATACTGCTGCTTATCACATATCTTGTCGAACACAAAGGCATGAGTGGCAAGGTAGTAAGCAGTTTCAGCTGTACTTCCAGGATCAAGGATCTTTGCAATATCTATGGACTTGAGAATGAAATTACAAAGATCGGATTCAAATACATCTGTGATATTATGGTAAGTGATGACGTGTTACTTGGTGGAGAGGAGTCTGGAGGAATAGCTATCAAAGGGCACATACCTGAGAGAGATGGCATTTGGATGGGTCTTGTGATATGGGAATACATGGCAAAAACCGGAAAGACTCTGGATCAGCTGATCGAAGAAGTATATCAAAAGGTAGGCTCTTTCGCGGTTGAAAGGTATGATCTCAAGGTTTCGGAGAAAGATAAACTTCGCATCGTTGAAAGTTGCAGGAACAATGAATACAAAGCATTCGGCAGCTATACTGTTTCAGGAAACGAGAACATCGACGGTTATAAGTTCCACCTCAACGACGGAAGATGGGTCATGATACGTCCATCAGGAACAGAACCGGTGCTTCGTGTATATGCCGAAGCAGAGAATAAAGCTGCGGCAATTAAAATCCTGGATGAGACCAAAGAGACTATTTTGGGCTAATCTGCTTATACTGCTGATCGGGCAAACAAAAGTAGCAGCATCGGATCCTGACACCAGTGGTCTTAATCAAAAGCAAAAATGGATCATAGGCGCCCATACAGGGGTGTATATCGGCGGTTTCACGGGTCTTTACCAGCTTTGGTATGCAGATCATAACACAGGCAGCTTTCATTTTTTCAATGACAATGACGAATGGGGCCAGATGGATAAGGCCGGGCACATTTACGGTGCATACGCCGAGTCAAGATATTCTTCAGATCTTTTCGAATGGTCCGGTTTTAGTAAAAAACGGTCCGTTCTTATGGGAAGTGCATATTCGCTCCTTTTTCAAACCACAGTAGAAGTATTTGACGGGTTTTCTGAAGGCTGGGGCGCGAGTTATGGTGACATCATAGCCAATTTTGCGGGTACAGGCACCTATCTAAGCCAGGAACTGATCTGGGATCAACAGAGGATATCCGTAAAGTTTTCTTACAGAGAGACCAAATACCCCGCTTACCGGCCAGATCTGCTCGGAAATAACTTTGTTGAAAGCATTTTTAAAGACTATAACGGCCAGACATACTGGCTATCAGCAAATGTTTCATCCTTCCTGAATGAAGGATCCAGGTTCCCCGAATGGTTGAACATCGCCTTTGGTTACGGAATAGATGGGTTTATTTCAGGAGATCCGTTAGATCATCCCGATATTTTTCTTAAAAACTCCGATATTTTTCCCAGAATGAGAATTTTTTACTTGTCTCCTGACCTCAATCTTGAGAAAATAAACGTCCGGAGCAAGTTCCTGAAGATGACCTTTTCCATCCTTAACAACTTCAAATTTCCCTTACCTGCTGTGGGTTTCAGCGATTCCGGAGAGTTTATCTTTCTGCCTGTCGGGTTTTGATTTAACGTTTATTAGCGGTTTTCTGGCACGCAGATTGTGTTAATAGTTCCATCCGATGGTTACTACCCTACCGGAGATCAAAGAAACTAGAAAGTATTAAACAAATGAAACGCATCACATTAACTCTTACTTTATCTCTTCTTTTCCTGGCTGTACAAGCACAAAAAAGCGATTTTAAAGAACTGGAATTACAGGATCTTACAAATCAGGTTACCCTGCTTAATAAAAAGAAAGCCATTGAAGCAATGTTGCACGTTAGTGCTTCAGAAAAAATGAAAGCACAGGTCGAGTATGCTCGTATTCTTTATAAAGCAGACCTGTATGATCAAGCTGAGGAGATTTACTTTGAGTCGATAGATGAAGCCGGTGATGCGCAAGATTACCTGAACTTTGCTACCATCCTTCTTTCAAACGGAAAACCTGAAATGGCTAAGGAAGTTTTCGAATTAGCAAATGCAAAGGATCCGGTAAACAGAAATCTTAAGACACTTTGGGAGCAGGTATTTGAACAGTTGAACGAGGCTAATTTTTCTGAGAATCGTCAGATTATTTATGAAGGTCGTACAATGTATGGCAGCAGCAGCCTTGGCAGCAACTACCTGATGCACGTTAATAACAGTTTCAAAGAAGTAAACATGGGATGTCTGCACGAAATTGCTTCAGAGCATGAGATCAGATTGAACAACAGCGAAGAAGGATTCCGTAACACCATTACCTATATGGAGGGTCCGGATATGGTTATTTTCAGCCAAAGGGACGAAGCGGGTAAATTTTCACTTTACCAGGCTTTCAGAAAAAACGGTGCATGGAAAAAAATCAAAAGACTTCCACTTCCTGAAAAGGCAAATTTCATTTTCCCATTTGGTCTTGAGAATGAACTTTATTTCTCTTCTGACCTTGAAGGTGGAGAAGGAGGATATGACATTTACAGAATGTCTTTTGAAGATGGCGACTGGAGCGAACCTGTGAACATGGGTGAGTCAGTAAACACCGCTAAAAACGAACTTTTCCCTTCTTTCCACAACGGAAACCTGTACTTTGTAAGTAATGGACTTCCTTCATTCGGTGGATATGACAACTACTTTCTTGATTTCATCAACGACCGCGTTGAGCACATTGGCAATCCTTTCAATACAAGAGCGAACGATTATGGACTGATGAATTATACCCCAGGTAAATCTGCTTATGCTTTGACAAAAAATAAGGATGCGTTTAAATTAGAATTTGTTGAAAAAGAAGCATTTGACACTAAAATAATGAGAGGTATCGTTCTGAACAACCAGAATCAACCCGTTCCAAATGCAAGGATCACTGTGTTCGAAAATGGTAACAGAGATGGCTTTGTTTTTATTACCGATGCGAGTGGTGAATTTGTGTTCAGTCTTCCTACTGAATACTATGATCTTCGACTGGACGTCATCCATGAAGAGTATTCAGTTCTGGCACAGGACCTACAACTTGCTGAAGGTGAATTGGACAACCAGATCGAACTGGTTCTTGGTAAATCAAAAACTAAAAGATCATCAGAATTCAGCGGTATTGTAATATCCGGATCAAACAACAAGCAAGTTACTACTGCTGCAACGGAAAAGCCATCAAAAGTTAAGGACATAGCAAGGACAGTTGAACCGTCACCAGCAGCTTCGACTGCCGGAAACTTTTATGTAGTGATCGGGTCAACAAATAATCTGCAAAGCGCCAGAAATTTTGCAGAACAATGGAAAACATCTTTCCCTGAAGTAGAAATTATTTCATACGAGAAAAAGAATATATACCGCGTTGGAATATCAGCAGGTACTGATAAGTCTGACGCCGTAAAGGAGCTGCAGAAGGTACGTAGCAAGGTTAAGAACGCCTGGCTGCTTAGCCCTTCTGTTCAGTAATGCGATTTCATTTCATCCTCTGTTAAGCCGTTCAATCATGAACGGCTTTCTTTATTAAAGTCCTATAATAAAATGTGCTGAACACTGAGGCCTTTGCAGTTCAAAAAAAACTTTTAGGTAATTTAACCTGCCAAACACCATTGCCGTGTGTGCCTGCAAACAAAATCCTGGTCTTTGCATCTATAGCCATCTGCTTAACCATTATCTCAGGCATTGCCCCGCTGAGATGAACCCAGTTCTTCATCCCCATTGCCCTGTAAAATACACCGCCGTCAGTACCTGCAAGGATCCCGCCATCTGATCCAGGAATGTAAAGCATGCAATAAATACCGTAATTAGGGAATCCCTCCGAATAGTTGATCCATGTTTCTCCCCTGTCTTCAGAATAATAGACCTTATATGGTTTGGTGTCTTCTTTTCCGTCGTAACGATAGAGGCTGAACCATATGCGGTTAGGGTCACCAGGGTGACTTACAATACTGCTGATCGAGGCCCACGCCAGAATCCCAAGCTTTGAGGTAAGGTCTTCCCAGTAGAAAGTGTCGCCTTTATTAACAGATCGGTACAATCTATTTGCCAGCAGTTCACCGGTCCCCCATGTTGGTTCCCAATTCGCAAAAAATATGCTCCCGGGATCTGAGATATTAATATCCATCGCAGATTTCTTCGCATTTGCCACCTGTGTTTCACCGGTAATTTTCTTCCATTGGCCATGGGTATCCATTTTCCAGATGTATTTATCAGCAGCGACAATGATCTTTCCTGTATCGGTATAGATCTGGGCCACCGGGTAGGTGAACCTGCCGGCATAAAAAGGTTGGACTAAGGACTGTCTTGTTTTCCCCGTATCTTTTGTGTGCCAGATCCGTCCGTTCTGCATTATCAGTAAACTTCCGTCCCGGTCAAAATGCACGTTGCCACCGTCTCCATAGATCCGGGAAATATGGTACCATTTCTTATTGTGATAATACATGTTCCCTAGATCCTGACAACCGATAACAACAAATCCGGGATCTTCAGGATGCACGTCGAGGCCATAAACCTGAGTGACGCTCAGCCCTTTGCCTGAAAGGTCATGCCATGTTGTTCCATTGTCTTTCGACATGCTCACACCCCCATCGGTTCCTATGTAAATATTGCCGTTTTTTGTCACCGCTATCGCACGTATATCGTCATGCGCAAAGTTTGGGGCACCGTACACCGGACGGGTTAATAGCTGAATGTCATCTGTCGCTACATTGATCTTGAAGACACGAACACTGCCGGTTATGACCTCATCCTTCGATAGCGCTGCGATCTCAGCATGGTTCCTGTCAACGCGCATCAGGTCACGATTTCTATTTACGTTGATCCATGATCCACCCCAGTCAGATGATTCATCAATGTAGTTCCTGTCCCCTGACCTGTATAAAGCGAATAAACCAAACGTATAACCAGGATGTAAAGCAAGAGCAATGCGTTCAGGATGTGTACTATTGTTATCTCCGTAGTTAAATGATAATGTTGATGTCACATTTGTCCATGAGTCTCCCCCATCTTTGGACACCAGTGTTTCAGATCCGGAACAGACAATGTGATCCGGGTTTCCCGGGTGAATCAGTAAATGGCGGTAGAAAGATCCGTCACTGCCAATGTGCACCTGTTCAAACGTTTTGCATTGATCGACACTCCTGAATATACGTGTATCCGATGCCGCAAAAAAAACATTTGGATCAGAGTTGCTTCGCTTGAGTTGCCATATCTGCATTGAGTTGCCTTCCCTGCCAAAACTCAATCCTGTTTCTTTCCATGATCTTCCACCGTTCTCAGAGTACAAGACACCAGAACCAAATGCCTGTTCGACTACAGGAAAGCCAGTTCCTGTCGCTATCCATAGTTTATCCGGATCATCGTTATCGATCACAATATCCCTGACCCCTGAAACCCTGCCCTTCGGGCTAACATTTACCCAGGTCTTTCCGCCGTTTTGTGTGCAGTATATCCCTCCTGTATTGCTGCCGGCATAAATGAATCGTTCATCTTTTTCGTATACGGCCACACTCTCGATCCACCCCATCCCCATTGCTGTCATTTGCCCTGGATTGACAGTTTGTATGGGATATTCAAACGGGCCAAGGTGCTTCCACCTAACATTCCACTTTTCAAATTGCTGCGCAAATCCGGTCTTAAAAACAAAAGATCCGAAAAGTAAAAGCAGCATTAGACGAGATAGCTTACCAGAATACATTTTTAATGATCACAAAGATACCTACCAGAATAAATACAGCCCCCATTACCTTATTTATATCCACTTTCAGCCACTTATTAATAAAAGGTTTGTATCGTTCGGTCAGGAATATGAAAAGACGCAGCATTGCAAAGGCCCCGGCGGAGGCGCCGATGGCAAACGCAATTCTTGGAGAAAGAATAACATAGCTTTCAAAATCAACATAATCGTGAATGACCAGCAACCAGGCTATCCAATACGTGATAAGCTGAGGATTTAAAGATGCCAGAACAAAACCTTTCACAAAACTTCCGGTAAATGTTACTGGTTTGATCTCTTTATGCGATTTCTTCAAGATCATAAAAAGTCCAATACCTATCAGCACCGGAACTACAAGGTACTGGAGGAACTGGAACAATTGCTCGTTCTGACTTAAAAGATCAACGCTATAAATAGCTATCAGTGTATAAATAAATTCAGGTATCACCCCCCCCACAGCGATCATTATCGCCTGGTGCCGGTGGTGGTGTAAGGTCGTATGTATGACCTGTACGTTAACGATTCCAAGTTGAAGAGATCCCCAGAAACTCAACGCAAATGAGACGACAAATGCTATTAACTCATTCATTTACAAACCCTTGCAATGAAAATTTAAAAATCAAATACCTGTACTGATCCAGAACTATTTGCCCTCGCAATATAATTCCATGTAAAGATTAATTAAGATATGGTGAATTAAATGTAGAAAACCCGTTCAGAACTCCTTTCCTATGTTCTTGAATAGCTAAGAAGCTTGCACTACATTGCGTGAAAATTAAAGTTATGAGTCTAGAGGTAACCGGTAAAGTGATAAAGATCCTTCCTGCACAAAGTGGAGTGAGCCAGCGTGGAGAATGGAAAAAACAAGAATTTGTGATCGAAACAATTGAACAGTATCCTAAAAAGATATGTATCTCAGCGTGGGCAGAACGAGTTGACGACATTCAAAATCTTGAACCCGGGACACAATTAAAGGTGGCGGTAAACATTGAATCCAGGGAATACATGGAGCGGTGGTACACAGATGTACGTGCATGGAAAATCGAACTCCTCAGTGCCGGTACTGACATAAGTCACAGCCCAGACTCTTTTGACACTCAGTCTGTTAATCAGGAATCTCCAGTAAATTCAGATGCTTCGAACGGCGATGAAGATCTTCCGTTCTGATCGCATTATTTCACGATAATTCAGCCTTCCGTGAACAGATCAAGTTGCATTGTGGCATATATTTTGATATGCTGATACATGGAAGTCCTGATACTCTCTGATAATCACGGTTTTCTTGATGACAACCTGCTGGGTCATGTCAGTGAAGTTGACGAAGTATGGCATGCCGGGGACTGGCTTGCTCCTGAAAGTGCCGACCGGATAATTGAATTAACTCCTCTGCGGAGTGTTTACGGTAATGTTGATGGGCATGAACTCAGGAAGATGTTTCGTGAAGAGTTACATTTTGAAGCAGAAAAGATCCGTGTTTGCATGAGACATATCGCTGGATATCCCGGACGTTACAATATNNCTCAAAATAATGAAAGACATTTCGACCGGTCATTTGCACATCAATCCTGGGGCCTGTGGGCTTAAAGGATTTCATACCAAACGAACGTTCGTGAGGCTCGAAATTGAGAACCGACGGATCTTTAACTTAAGAGTCATAGAGCATGAGAAATAAATGGAACATGTATGCGTTGTATAAAGTGATGCGATTCACACTGCTGGCTTTGCTGCTTCTTTTGAATTTTCCATCCTTCGGACAACAATATCCCGGTGGATCAAAGAATAAAAAGGCGTCCGAACTATTCGGGCAGGCCATGCGTGCAAACGATTATCTCGAATACGAAAAAGCATTGGGCTTGCTGGACAAAGCGCTTAAAAAAGATGCTTATTTCCTGGATGCCTGGTTGCTTAAAGGAGACATCCATCAGAGGATAGGCCAAAAGGATAAAGCGCTGGAAGCTTACCAGAGTTTACTTTCCATTCAACCAGAAAACAAATTCGCCATATACGAGTGTGGCAAGGTACTGTCATCGCTTCAAAGGTATGACGAGGCCCTGAGGTTCCTCAATCAGCTAAGATCCAGGCGGGACCTGGGCAACTTGCAAAGCAAGTTTGAACTTTTACACCAGAACGCAGTATTTGCATCCGAATCAATGAAACATCCCGTTCCATTTGATCCGGTAAACATGGGTCCAAACATCAACACCGAGCAGGAGGAGTATTTTCCCGGACTTACCGTTGACGAGCAAAAGCTGTTCTTTACGCGCAGGGATGCTTCTGTACCCATCACCGTACAGAACGAGGACCTTTTTATCTCTGAATTCAGATCAGGACTCTGGAGCGAAGCGGTAAATCTGGGCGAACCGGTGAACACCAGGGAAAATGAAGGAGCCTTCAGCACATCACCTGACGGGAGGTATCTTTTTTTCACTGCCTGCATGCGCCCTGGAGGATTGGGGAGATGTGATATATGGGTAACATGGAAAGAGAATGATCAATGGGTAAAACCTTTGAATATCGGCGCGCCCATCAACACCAAACACTGGGAATCTCAACCTACTATTGCTCCAGACGGCGTAACCATTTATTTTGCTTCCGATCGGCCAGATGGCTACGGTGGTTCAGACATATGGAAATCAACAAGGACGGACCGCGGATGGTCAGAGCCTGAAAACCTGGGGCCCGAGATAAATACTCCGCAGGATGAAGAATTTCCTTTCATACATCCTGATGGGCAGACACTTTACTTCACTTCAACGGGGCACCCCGGGATGGGTAACAGAGACATATTTGTTACAAGAAAGACCACAGGTGGCTGGGAAGTTCCCGTTAACCTGGGATATCCCATCAATCAGTATGGAGATGAGTATAATTTTATCGTGAACAGGAAAGGCGATAAAGCCTATTTCGCTACAAATTCACGTACGGATGGTTTT
Organism: Bacteroidetes bacterium UBA6491; assembly: GCA_002436505.1. Taxonomy (GTDB): domain Bacteria; phylum Bacteroidota; class Bacteroidia; order NS11-12g; family UBA9320; genus UBA6491. The sequence goes on from DJML01000064.1 coordinate 35,036, forward strand.
GGCGGAATGGACATCTATGAAATGAAGCTTTACGAAGCAGTGCGACCGGTAGTGGTGAGTTATGTAAAGGGAAACATCTATGACGCTGAAACCCGGCAGAAACTTACTGCGCAGGTAGAGTTAATGCGTCTATCTGACGGTGAACTGATATCGTCTACGTATTCTGAAAAGCGAACAGGTGAATTCCTAATTCCGCTGCCATCAAACGACCGTTACGCATTTAAAGTTGAAGCAGACGGTTATCTATTGTATTCAGCCAATTTCTCACTTGAGAAGACAAGTCGTGACGAGCCATATATTCTTGACATTCCCTTGAAAAAGATAAAGATCAATGAGGATATGGTGCTTGAGAACATCTTTTTTGAGACCAACAAATTTGAACTTCTTCCAGATTCAAAAGCAGAGCTGAACTACTTTGCTGGATTTCTAAAGAAAAACCCGATGATCAAAATAGAGATAAGCGGCCATACGGACAATATCGGAAGTGTAAGTGCCAACCAGATCTTATCAGAAAAACGTGCCAGGTCAGTTTATGACCACCTTATCGATCTTGGAATAGACGATTCACGTATCTCATTCAAAGGATACGGAGATAAAAAACCGAGAGACAGTAACGATACAGAGGAAGGGCGGGCCAATAACAGGAGGACAGAATTTAAAATTACCGGGATACAATAACAGGATCAATTACTGCCATTAAATCCTTTTTTCAAATAAGACAATAACTTAAATTTGCATGCCGAAATCACGCGCGCACGTGGTGGAATGGTAGACACGCTGTCTTCAGGTGGCAGTGCCGCAAGGTGTGAAGGTTCGACTCCTTTCGTGCGCACGATCTTTAATAAGAAACCCCAGTGAGTGAGGAACTTGCAGGGGTTTTTTGTTTACAGGTATATCCCTGGTGCAACTAAATGATAAAGTATTCAATATACTGCGCTAATTTTCGAGGCTAATAACAAACACCTTTGTGAAAAGATAGATGATGAATACATATTTTTCCTTCAGTTCTTCAGAGCATTCGAATTCTGAGAGGCAAACTATCCTGCTTATGATTGTCCGCGTATGAATGCCAACGGCTGGTATCCATCATTTCAGTGTTGCAAACGGTAAAAAGCAATAAAACAAAACCACCTGTTGATTTCATTTACGGACCATTTTCGTTTACGGAGACAAATCAACCGTTCACCGAATTCGGAATAGCATTCACGTAAAATTGCTATTGGTTTAAAAGAACCAGGGCGAGATTGGCACCATATTATACCTTTTGCTATGCAAAATGGTCAAACCAATTTGGATATGAAAAACTTAATCTTGTCTCTAGCAGCGATCTTGATCACAGGTATCTCTTTCGCTCAATCTCCCCAGGTATTCAATTACCAGGCCGTTGTACGCGCATCAGACGGAGAAATCCTCCAGAACGGAAACGTTACTTTCAGATTCAGCATTCTTGAATCCTCACCTGCAGGAAATTCTGTGTATGTTGAGACCCATGATGCTACTACCAATGAATTTGGATTGGTAAACCTCACTATTGGTGACGGTACCATAGCGAATGGGAACTTCTCTCAGATCGATTGGGCTAATGAAAGTCATTATCTTAAAGTGGATCTGGATCCCGACGGCGGAACGACATTTACTGAGATGTCCATACAGCAATTGATCTCTGTCCCCTACTCTATTCATGCAATGACGGTAAGTAATTCGGACAATGACACAACCAATGAGTTGCAGACCATAAGTAAAAATGGATCTACAATCACCCTGTCCGATGGCGGTGGCAACGTAATTCTTGCGGATGATGACCCTGACAATGAAATTCAGACCATTTCAAGAAACGGGAATGACGCCTTCCTTTCAAATGGTGGAGGTTCTATTTCAGTAGCAGACGATGACAATGATGCCGGCAATGAACTTCAGACCATCAGCAAGAACGGTATAAATATTACACTGTCCTCCGGTGGCGGAACGGTATCGGTTGCAGATAACGACAATGATGCCGCCAATGAGCTTCAGACCATCAGCAAATCCGGTACGGACATTACACTATCCGATGGCGGAGGAACCATTTCCATTGCGGATAATGACAATGACGCAACTAATGAGATTCAAACATTGTCCCGTTCAGGTTCTAAGATCAGCTTATCAACTGGTGGAGGTACAGTAGACATAAATGATGCGGACAGCAGCATCACCAATGAATTGCAGGTCCTTTCAAAGAACGGAAACATCCTCACCCTATCCGGCAACGGCGGATCGTTCAATGTTGCAGACCAGGACAGCAGTATAAAGAATGAATTGCAGGATCTGGTCGTAAAAAACAATATCCTGTCCCTTACACAAAGTACTTCTTCTGTACCTCTGAACAATATCAGCTACTGGAAGGCTGACGGTGATCTGATATATGCAACTTTCCCCAATTATGGGCTTGGTAAATCAACGCCGAACACGGATTATGCCCTGGACCTGTACTCCAACGATACGCTTAGATATGGTATTTCATCAAACAATGTGGTCAGACGGAGCGGAACTTCAATAAACACCCAACTAACCACCACAAGGGATGATACTGTTAAGGGGTATAGTTACGGATTGTACAATTACCTTAGTTACAACCCTGAATCAGGTGGTTCTTTTGCAACCACAGGAATCAGCAATTACATACTCAGCTCACCGGACGATGCTTCATCCCAAAAAACATACGGGATCTACCAGGACATCAATCGCGGTGACTCCGGAAGTGGGGAGACGGTTGGAAATTATCTTGATCTCCACCATAGCGGCAACGACGGCTTGGTAACGGGCAATTATGAATATGTGCGTGCAACGGGTGATAACCAGGAAATGTTTTATGGAGACAATCGTGAATTTCATAAAACAGGAAGCGGTTTTGGTAACACTATGTACGGCACCAAAACATTCATGACCAGAAGTGGCAGTTCATCAACCACTGCTCCGAGTTTAAATAATGGGAATACCATAGGTGACTACATGAACATCATTTACAATCCTAAATCAGGTCCCAACCATCTTTACGGTTCACAAAAAGTAATATATTCTTATCCTGATGACGCTGCCACAGGCAGCGTTTATGGAAACAATACTTTCATTCAGCGGGGAGATTCCGGATCCGGAACTACATACGGATATTACCTGGATCTCAATCACTCGGGCAATGACGGAACAGTATTCGGGACATTTTACAATATCGATGTCGATGGTGTGTCCGCAGACAATGCCTACGGACAATATACGAACCTCTCCAAAAACGGTCTGGGAACACTATATGGAAATTACAATTACGTAAACCGTTATAATGGCTATGGCCGTACATATGGCCTGTACAACTACCTGGTTTATTCTCCTGACAGTGGTTCCACAGCATATGAGGCACATGGTATGCACACGAAGGTAGTCAGCAGTCCTAAGGTTAATATCCCTGTCACAGGAAGTTATATTGAAATGACAAGGGGCGGATCTGGAGCTAGCGCCACAAATGGAACCTATCATGATATATCACATACAGGATCATCAGGTTCAGTATATGGTACGTATTCAAATATTGTCAAGACCAGTACCTCATCCAATGCTTATTCCGCCGGATCCAGAATTATGCTGGAAGCTCATTCAGGAAGCAATTGGGGCGTTCTTTCCGAGGTGTCGGTGGGCACAAACAGCAGTAACGCTTCAGGAAGTTCTACCGGTGGAGAATTTACTGCATCGCGTTATGGAACTGGGGATAACGGCTCAACAGGGTTGATAGGTAGTGGAATCTGCAACACAACCGGATCAGGATATAGGGTGGCAATTGGTGTCTACGGTTATGCGTATCAGAATTCTGCAAATGGCAGTTCAAATGCATACGGACTATATGGTTATACATTGGGAAATGCCGATGTGGAATACGCGGCTTACATGGCTGGGGACGTTTATTCTTCCGGTTCATACCTCCCGTCGGATATCAAACTGAAACAAAATGTAGAGACGGCAGGATCTTCGCNNCGTATCCTTGGACTGCGCGTATACAATTATAAGTACAATGATTCCATGTACCGTAGTATGAATCTTCCAAAAGGCCATCAGACCGGATTCCTGGCACACGAGATGCAGCAATCATTTCCAGAACTCACCAATGAGACCTATCAGCCGCCGATGACAGAGGACCAACGTGAACAAATGGAGAAAGATGGCATAGAGGTGCCTCAATCTGCAATAGATGGTGTGGAATTTACAGCTGTAAATTATGCAGGTCTTGTGCCACACCTCACAAAAGCTATTCAGGAACAACAGGTTATCATTGATGAACAGAAGGAACAGATAAACACAATGAACCAACGGCTTACAGAAATGGAATCAGTTATTAAATTGCTGTCTGAGACAATTGACAGTAAGTAAATCAATAATGGAATTATGAAGATGAAAGGAATAATTATATCGCTTGTCCTGGTTGCTCTTACCATCTACTCATATGGTCAATCCCTTGAACGACAGGTGATAGGAAGTGCCGGTACAGCGGTACAGAATTCCAAAGCAGGTCTTAGTCAGACTGTCGGTGAAGCGATAACCAAATCTGCTGTTCAATCGTCGATCGCCCTTACACAGGGATTTCAGCAAGCCGGGGAAGATGTATTTACCAACGTTTTCAAACCCGAACAACTGAATGCAACGATCAGGATCTATCCTAACCCTGCTACAGAAATACTGCAGATAAGCAGTAACCTCTATAATAATGGCATAACATCTCTAAGATTTGTCATATACGATATGAAGGGCAGTGTGGTTGCTCAAGGCGAGGTCAATGCCGGTCACGATGAGATCAATGTGTCCGGTCTGGCTGCCTCGAGTTATACATTGTCACTTGAAAGCAAAGACCTGGTATTTTTACACCGGTCCCGATTCATGAAAATGTAAGACTGAAACCGCGGAGAATAAAACCTTCGCGGTTTATTTCTTAACCATTATGCATTCTTTATCCGGACAATTCTTTTGGTAGAAATCAACTTTAGTAAATGTAGTTAAGAATATAAATATTCTTCACTCGATTCAGACTGAATACAGGTAAGAATTCCGGCATTTATTGGATACTACGCCTTCAAAGAGATAGCATATTTCTCAACAATGACCGGAAAGTGTTTGTATTCAAGTTCATGGATCTTATTCGCCAGACTATCAGGTGTATCCTCAGGAAAGACCTTGGTAACCGCCTGGAATAACACGTCCCCTTCGTCATACTTCTCATCAACTTTATGAATGGTTATTCCGGATTCTTTTTCGTGGTTGGCAATAACAGCCTCATGCACATGTTGGCCATACATCCCTTTTCCTCCATAACGTGGTAACAGTGCGGGGTGAATATTGATTATTCTGTCTGGGAAAGCTGTGATCATGTTTTCGGGTATTAGCCAAAGAAACCCGGCCAAAACGATCAGGTCAATATCTGACTCCATCAATTTACCGGTTACCATGCCGGAATTCAGGTCCTTACGGTCAAATACCAGAACAGGAACTTCCAGGCTCCCTGCCCTTCCTATAACTCCGGCTTTCGGGTTATTGGTAGCGACAACTTTGACCTCTGCAACCGAATTATTCCTGAAATATTGAATCAGGTTCTCAGCGTTAGAACCATTGCCTGATGCAAGTACAGCGATATTTATCATTTAGTCAGTAAAGGTACTTATTATAAGTTCACATTCTCTCATGAGCTTTCTCTTAGAACGTCCGGGAGCAAAAACATTGGCTTCCAGCGTAACAACCCTGTTGAGTTTTTCACTATGTATGGTATAGGATATGAAGGGGCCTCCCATATAGTCGTTTTCCATATCCCACCACCCTCTTGTTTCTACGGCATAATGTCCGTTCAACGAAGTTACGCGGGTCTCTATTGGCACCATACCATCATAGGATGTCTGCATATAGGTATCAACGTTGTCCGGCCTTACTGGACCCTTGATATAGAGTTTCAGCATGCTGTCCCTTAAACCAAGGATGTGAGCCCTGCCAAATTGTTTTCTGTCGGTATAAGGTTCAGAATAAGCATAAACTCCGGCATGCTTATCAGCTACATAATGACTTACTCCATAGAAATTCTCATTCGTCACCGTATGGTTGAAAATCTCAGGTTTGCGAAAAGCATATCCTTCCTTTGCCATTAGATCATGATAGAAGCTATCGTATTGAATTTTGGTGCGGATCAAAGACTCAATAGTGGTTTTTCTTTCAATGGATATCGCTTCTGCTAATAATTCCTGTTTCTTTTCATCGAGTTCTTTCTTCAAATCTTCAAGATCTTCAGCCAGGATGAAATAAACGATCTGCGGATGAACAAACACATCTTTCAGTGCAAAATTCCTGTTGTTATCATTAAAGGCCTGTTCCACTGCTGATACAACCTCGCTTTTCATCTTATGTTTCATTTTTTGCCAGTTGTCTTTATGAACAAGTACGAAAAGATTATAATTCCTTTTTGCGTATCCGTCAAAATCTTTTATTGGCGAAGTCCTGACATTAAATGTTGGTTCGTAGTCCATTGTCACCATTGGCCTGCCCCAAACAGAATCGACCAGCTGGTCACATTCCGCAAGCGTTTTCTGGTCACTGAAGATCATTACATCAGCGATCTCACCGATAGCAGAATGGTTTCCTTTTTTTTCAGATTTAATATCGCATCCGGTAAAAAGCAAGATCCCGGTTAATGCAAAGACCAATTTGTTCATAATAGCTGATTTTGAAATGATTACCGTCCGAAAATGATCCCGGGGATCACAATTAATCAATATTCAAAAATACCTTGATTTGGCCTAAATTGAAACAATACTTTACAAGTGGAAGTTTTGAGTTTGCAAAGGAGGTACGCTGTGAGGATTCAGTCAAATAAGAATGATCCTACAGATAAAGGACCAGCTTCTGACCTGGATGTATCAATGCTGAATTGAGATTGTTCCAGTTTTTAAGTTCAGAAACAGAACAACCATATTTTTTTGATATCAAGAGCAGGGATTCACCCCTTCTCACTGTATGGTATTCCTCCCTTATTGCAGCTTTATATGATTTACTTATTTCTTTTATCCTGTCGTTTTCTTCAACAAAGCAATAGCATAGCTCTGCAGGAAGACGCAATTCTATAGATGATTTATTCTGAGGCAGGTAGTCAGATTTAAGTGACGGGTTAAATCCTTTGAGAGAATCCACTGAAATGTTCAATACCTCACTTATAGCGTTCAGGCTATAGTCAGAAGAACAATTGACCTTACCCATAGCATAGTTGGGACGATCAACAGGTGCCGGTGAAATACCGTAATCATCGGCAAAGTTCATCAGGTAGGCCACAGCAATAAAAGAAGGTATATAATTTCTGGTCTGGCGCGGAAGGTATGGGTATATTTCCCAAAAACCGGTCTTCCCTCCTGCTTTACGTATCGCTTTGTTTACGTTACCGGGCCCGCAATTGTACGACGCAATAACAACAAGCCAATCGTCATAGAGTGTCGACATTTGCTTAAAGTACCTGGCGGCAGCGTCTGTTGCCTTTTCAATATCTCTCCGTTCATCAGAATACCTGTCAATATCAAGATCGAATATTTTTCCGGTGTAGGGCATGAACTGCCACAGGCCTACTGCTCCGGCATATGATTCAGCGTAAGGATTCAGTCCGGATTCAATAACGCTGATATACTTTAATTCCAGAGGAAGATCATGTTTATCAAGGATTTGCTCATAGATCGGAAAGTAATGTTCCGACAACGTGAGCATTTCTTTCAATTTCGGTTGCCATTCGACGCCAAAGAAATCGATCATGCGTTTCACATGACCGTTATAATCCATAGCAATCTCAGATTCAAGTTGATTTACATGGTTAAAAAAAATACCTGAATCAACAGGAATAATATTGTTCTCAAACACCTTAACCTCAACAGATAGTCCTTCAGGTGCCTTTTCACTTCTTTTATCCGCCGGCGCAGAGTCCGGCCCGGTCGCCATAGCTGAGACAGGCAGTAGCAACATCAGTATACGAGCAGTATATCCAAGAAATGTTTTCATTCTAATCATTTAAAACGGCTAATTAACCGGTTAAGTGTCCTTCTGGCAATAAAATTTACAAACGAAAATAAATTTATGTACAAATAAACGACATCCTTTTAGCATAAGTTTCGCTGAGTAGCAGCTAGTTAAACCCAAATATACAAAAAATATCTCTATATTGCATTGATAATGAGCTTTGTTTAAGCAATATGCCTGATTTCTCAAAACAACCAATTAAAGATTTAGCGAAAGAAGCAAGTCTGCAGCCTCAGGAAAAGCTCCAGGCTATTCAGAAACATTCACATTCTTTAAACATTGGGATTCCCCGTGAAATAACCTACCAGGAGCGACGGGTTCCGTTGTCTCCCCTTTCTGTTCAGATGCTTGCTAATAATGGTCACCGTATTCTTCTGGAATCGGGTGCCGGAAAGTTCGCTAATTTTAAGGACGTCGATTACAGTGAAGCAGGTGCCTTGATCATGTATGACAAGGAAAGCGTTTACAAGGCGGATATCATCCTTAAAATAGACCCTCCAACGCTGGACGAGATCGCCCTGATGCGTCCGGGTCAGATACTGATCTCTGCTTTACAGATAGCAAATGTTCAGCCAGAGTATCTCAACCTGTTGATGCGTAAAAAAATAACGGCTGTTGCATACGAATATATGCGTGACGAAAGCGGCACGCTTTCTGTCATTCGTGCTATGAGCGAAATTGCCGGACGCGCATCGGTTCTTATCGCTGCGGAGTACCTTAACAATTCTGTTCATGGCAAAGGTGAACTGATGGGAGGAATTCCGGGAGTCCATCCTACGGAAATTGTCGTTATAGGTGCCGGGGCCGTAGGAGAATACGCGGTTAGTGCAGGGCTGGGACTAGGGGCTAACGTGACCGTATTCGATAATTCACTGCACAAATTGCGTCGACTTGAGAACAACCTGGGACAGCGAATAAACTCTTNNTGATCATTGATGTAAGCATTGACCAGGGTGGATGTTTTGAGACCTCAGAAGTCACCAACCATGAATCACCGATCTTTGTAAAACACGATGTTCTACATTACTGTGTCCCCAACATAGCTTCAAGAGTCTCACGTACAGCAAGTTATGCGTTAAGCAACATTTTCACCCCTATTCTTACTGAAATGGGTGAAGCAGGAGGCTTTGAGAATTATTTGTGGGAAAACGGTGGTTTCAGGTCAGGGGTTTACATTTTTAAAGGAACGCTGACCAACAATGTGCTTGGCACCCGATTCGGTATCAAATCAAGAGAAATAGATTTTCTTCTTCCGGGTAATCTTCAGTAACCGTTAAAACCTTATTTTTGCGGCTTCTTTGAAATAGTATGCTGAACAGAAGGTTAATAAGGGTTAAGGTTTATCAGGCATTTTATGCTTACGTGCAGAGTGAACAGAGCGGTATCAACGCTTCCCTGGCTTACCTGGACAACTCATTGAAAGGCATTTACAATACTTTTTTCACCTTTATCACTTTCCCGTTGGAACTAAGTCATTACATCGAACAGGAGCTTGACCCAACAGAAAATCTTATTCCTTCTCCTGAAAAAGTTCAGCGGTTTAACATCATGATCTTCAAGGACCTGAGAGATAAACTTCTTGACCAGGCTGAAATCAAACGTATGATGAAGAAGACGGTTGTTAGCTGGAGTAAAGAGCGGAACACCCTTCATATGGGTTATAAGAAGATCCAGAAAGCCAGTTTCCTTGAAAAGTACATGGACATTAAGGAATACACTCTGGAAGATCAGATATCCTTCCTGAAAGACTGTTATAAGTTCATGGCAGGGAATTTCGAAGAATTCGACAGTTTCATGGAAGAGATCGAAATGCACTGGGAAGATGAGAAACAGCCAGTGTTCAAATCAGCGGAACAATTCGCCGATAATCTGATCACTCAGCTGGATTCTGGCAACATTGAGATTCCAAGCCTTGCAAAGAACATTGATGAAGACATGGAATTTGCCAACGAGCTTTTAAAAAAATCGATCCGATACAAGGAAGAATACACCAAACTGATCTCGGGGCATACAAAGGGATGGGATGCTGACCGTATTGCCAGGTCGGATATGTTGCTGATGGTCATGGCGCTGGTAGAGTACACTGAATTCCCTTATATCCCGGTGAAAGTCACGTTGAACGAATACCTTGAAATAGCAAAGAAATACAGCACACCACAGAGCAGCAAATTCCTTAACGGCGTTCTCGACAAGCTTTTAGCTCAATTTAAGGAAGACGGCAAGATCAATAAAAAAGGTCGAGGACTCATGGAATAACGACATCAAAAATCCTAACTTTGAAGTAAATTATAAGTCATGTCCAATACAATGAAATACAGTTTATTCATAGCGGTTATCATAGCTTTTCTTGGAGCGTGTAACAGTGGCACCGATACCAAGAATTTAAAAGATGTGGATCAAACTGAAGAGATGGATCCTGAGTCGATCCGTGACAGCAGATCTGCCGGAGAATCAAATGTCAGTAACCCTGAGCCCAAGTTTGAGTTCAATACGATGGAATGGAATTTTGGAACCGTCGTTGAAGGAATGAAACCAACATTTGTCTTCAAATACAAGAACGTTGGCAATGACGACCTGATCATAAGCGGATGCGAAGCATCCTGCGGTTGCACGACACCAAAATGGACGAAAAAACCAGTTCCTCCTGGTGGGACAGGAGAGATCCATGTTGCATTCAACAGTACCGGAAAGCATGGGATACAACACAAGACGGTGACGATCACCGCCAACACCAATCCACCACAAACCATACTAAAAGTAACAGGTACAATAGATAGAAAATAATCATATGAATTTAACATCAATTATACTAATGGCTCCGCCGGCCGAAGGACAAGAAGGCGGAAATGGCAGTTTCTGGATCATGATGGCATTGTTGTTCGTTGTCATGTATTTCTTTATGATCCGACCAAACGTCAAACGTAACAAAGAACAACAGAAGTTCAGAGAGGCCCTGAAAAAGGGAGACAAGATCGTAACCACAGGTGGGATTCACGGCAAGATCGCCGAACTGAAGGAAACCACGGTTATCATTGAAACAGAAGGTGGCGGAAGACTAAAGATCGAAAGATCGGGTATTTCTTCAGAGGCATCTGCTGCCCTGAACAAAGGCGAGTAACACATTTAATGCCTGAAGGCAAACATATAAAGGTAGGCATCACCGGCGGAATCGGTGCGGGCAAGTCTACTGTATGTCGAATTTTTGAAAAATTCGGCACACCGGTTTATTATGCCGATCAGAGGGCCAAAAAACTTATGAACTCTGACCCTGTCCTGAAAAAGAAGATACGGCAGGCATTTGGTTGGGATACCTATGATAAAAATGGTAAACTGGACCGCCATTATCTGGCCAAGATTGTCTTTAACAATC
>DJML01000120.1 GCA_002436505.1 Bacteroidetes bacterium UBA6491
TTATTTTCAGTAAGTTCTTTTTTTAATCTGTCAAGATCCATCATTGAAAAAAATATTTATGCGCTCAAATCAATATACTTGCAAAGTAGATAGCTAAAACGCTTTGAACAAAAAAAAGATTATTAATGACCCGATCTATGGGTTTATTCCGATCACACGAGAACTCGTATTTGATCTTTTAGAACATCCTGTTTTTCAGAGACTTCGAAGGATCAAGCAATTGGGTATGATCAACCTTGTGTATCCGGGAGCGAATCACACCCGATTCCATCATGCACTCGGAGCTATGCATTTAATGACCAAGGCACTAGATTCACTTGTTCAGAAAGGCATAGAGATCAGTGAAGAAGAGAAAACTTCTGCTTGTGTAGCAATATTACTCCATGACATTGGGCATGGCCCCTTCTCCCATACACTTGAAAGAACCCTGGTGAAGGGGATCAGCCATGAAGAGATCTCACTGGCTTTCATGCAAATGATCAATGAAGAATTCAACGGTGCTTTGGACATGGCCATTGAAATTTTCGAAGACAAGTATAAAAGGCATTTTTTACACGAACTTGTTAGTAGCCAACTGGATGTTGACCGACTTGATTATCTCACCCGTGACAGCTTCTATACCGGTGTTTCAGAAGGGATCGTTGGGCTAGAAAGGATCATCCAGATGATGAATGTGGTAGATGACCGACTGGTAATAGAAGAAAAGGGCATTTACTCAGTCGAAAAATTCCTCGTGGCAAGAAGATTGATGTACTGGCAGGTTTATTTCCATAAAACGACCATTGCAGCTGATACGCTCATGCTGAATATTCTTAAAAGAGCCCGTCATCTTCTGAGAGAGGGTAAGGACCTGTTTTGCCCTCCTGCTCTGTTATATTTTCTTGAAAAAGACATGCACCATCAGGATCTGATTAAATCCAAATGGAGATTGCAGATATTCAGTACCATTGATGATGTGGACATTATTTCTGCAATAAAAGTATGGAGTACGAATGAGGATAAGATTTTGAGTGAGTTATGTTCAAGTCTCATATACAGAAGGTTGCCGAGGGTTTTGATCCAGAAAAAAGAAATCACAAAAAAGCAGGTACAGGATTGCATTGCAGCTATTATGGAAAAACGTCCCTGGTTGTCTGCTGAAGAAACAGAATATTTCTATATGGAGGGTGATATTATGAACGAGGCCTATGGAGGCAAGGACAAAGACATCCTTATTTTAACCAAAAGCGGTGAGATAATAGACATCGAAAATGCATCTGACAACTATAATATTAGGGCATTAAGGCCTATCGTCAAGAAGTTTTATTTAAGTGCACCTAAATAGTCTTATTTTTGCAAAAAGACCTCAAATTGAGAGAAATTTCCGTCAAAGAAGCAGCAGAATATGTTAATGGTGAGATTCAGGGAAACGAATCTGCCACATTTAATTCAGTTGGACGCATTGAAGATGCCTCCAACGGGTCATTGACCTTTCTTGCCAATCATAAATATCAGGAATTCCTTTACAAGACCAATGCTTCCATTGTTTTAGTGAACAGTGATCTTGAAATAAAAGGACTTGTGGATTCAACCCTGATAAAAGTCGAAGATGCCTATATCGCATTTTGCAAAATACTGAATCATTATTTCGATCCGGCGCTTGAGAAAAAGGGCATTGAAGGGAATGCTTTTGTTGATCCTTCAGCGAGTGTAGGTGCCGATTCTTACGTTGGAAACGGGGCATATATTGGTGTAAATTCAAAGATCGGTGACCGATGTAAGATCTTTCCAAACACTTATATCGGAGATGATGTGCACATTGCCGACGACACGATAGTTTATGCCAATGTCAGCGTATATCAGGGAACCAGGATCGGTAAAAGAGCTATTATCCATAGCGGTACTGTGATAGGGGCTGATGGATTTGGCCATGCACGGCAAAAGGATGGCAGTTATATTAAAATACCTCAGATCGGGAATGTTATTGTTGAAGATGACGTAGAGATCGGCAGCAATACATCTATTGACCGTGCGACAATGGGTAGCACGATCATCAGAAAAGGGGTAAAACTTGACAATCTTGTACAGATAGCGCACAATGTCGAAATAGGTGCACACTCAGTGATAGCGGGACAGACAGGGGTATCGGGGTCCACTAAACTTGGGAATTACTGTGTAATTGCGGGTCAGGTGGGATTTGCAGGGCATCTGAAAATTGCCGAAGGAACCCAGATCGGTGCTCAAAGTGGCATCAATAAAGACATTGAAGAGAAAAACAAACAATGGTTTGGCACTCCAATACTTCCGTTAAAAGAAACGATAAGGAACTTCCTCCTTATACGTTCATTACCGAAGATGAGAAAGCAGATCGATGAGTTAGAAAAGAAAGTTGAAGCAATTTCAGAGGGATAATCACATGGAGATAATGCAAACAACAATAAATGCTCCGGTTACTGTAAAAGGTGTTGGCCTGCATACCGGAAAAGCTGTGACTATGGTTATACAACCTGCTCCTGAGGACCATGGTTACAAATTTCAACGAACCGATCTTGAAGGTCAGCCAATCGTAGAAGCTGATGCCGACCTGGTTGTTGATGTATCAAGAGGCACTACCATTGAAAAGAATGGAGCAAGGATCAACACTGTAGAGCACGTTCTTGCTGCGTTGGTTGGTTTGGAAGTCGACAACGCACTTATTCAGCTTGATGCTCCTGAAACGCCTATAATGGATGGCAGTTCAAAGCCTTTTATAGATGCAATCCTGGAAATTGGGATAAAGGAGCAGTCAAAAGAGCGAGAGTATTTTGAGATCCCTGAAAACATTTCCTATGCAGAACCTGACAGAGGCGTAGAGATGGTAGCAATGCCACTGGATGAATACAGGCTTACAGTAATGATCGATTACAATTCCCCGGTCCTCGGAAGCCAGCATGCCAGCATTTCATCTCTAAGGGATTTCAACAAAGAAATATCCAGTTGCAGAACATTTTGTTTTCTTCACGAATTGGAAATGTTGGTGGACAACGACCTGATTAAAGGTGGCGACCTGAACAATGCCATTGTTGTTGTTGATCGCGTTGTAGACCAGGAAGAGTTGGACAAACTGGCCAAACTGTTCAATAAGCCAGGGATAAATGTTAAGCAGGAAGGCATTCTGAATAACGTTGATCTGCGGTTCCAGAACGAACCAGCAAGGCATAAGCTCCTGGACATGGTTGGTGATCTTGCGCTTATCGGTATGCCGATAAAAGCACAGATCATGGCTGCACGTCCGGGACATGCAGCAAATGTCGAGTTTGCCAAGAAGATCAAAAGAATGATCGAAAAAACCAAAAGAGACAAGAAGTCCAAATCGAATGCTCCTTACTATGACCCGAATGCAGAGCCGGTATTTGATTATAAGGCCATAGATAAGATATTGCCTCATAAGCATCCATTCTTGCTGGTGGACAAGATCATATCTTTAACTGAACTTGAAGTCGTTGCAGTAAAAAACATTACCGGAGATCAATATTTCTTCGCCGGGCATTTTCCCGGAGAACCTATTATGCCGGGTGTGCTGCAACTGGAGGCCATGGCACAGGCCGGAGGGGTTCTTGTTTTACATGACAAAGAAGAACCAGAAAAATGGAGCACCTATTTTGTCAAGATCGAGAATGCAAAATTTAAAGGAATGGTCCTGCCGGGTGACACACTTCTTATAAAAATGGCACTGATCCCTCCTATTCGAAGAGGTATATGTGTTATGAAAGGCGAAGCTTACGTTGGCGATAAGCTGGTATGTGAAGCAGACATGATGGCTCAGGTAATTAAAAACAAGTAATAACAAAGGAAAATTAAGATGATTCAACCACTAGCATATGTAAATCCAGAATCTAAGATCGCTAACAATGTTGTGATCGAACCCTTTGTAACCATTCATAAGAATGTAGAAATCGGTGAAGGCACATGGATTGGCTCTAACGTGACAATTATGGAAGGAGCACGCATTGGAAAAAACTGTCAGATATTCCCGGGAGCGGTTATATCAGCTGTTCCTCAGGATCTGAAATTCGAAGACGAAGAAACCGTAGTTATTATTGGCAATAATGTGGTGGTCAGAGAATGCGTTACACTCAACCGAGGTACAAAAGCCACAGGCAAAACGGTCATTGGAGACAATTGCCTGATCATGGCATATGCTCACGTTGCCCATGATTGTGTAATTGGCAATAATGCCATACTTGCAAACGCAGTTCAGCTGGCCGGACATGTTGAGATCGGCGACTGGGCTATTCTTGGTGGTTTGTCAGCAGTTCACCAGTTTGCTAAAATTGGTGAGCACGTTATGATATCAGGAGGCTCACTGGTGAGAAAAGATGTTCCTCCATTTACAAAAGCTGCACGTGAACCCCTCTCCTACGAAGGTGTGAACTCAATCGGATTAAGGAGAAGAGGTTTTACTCCTGAAAAGATCGCAGAGATCCAGGAGATATACCGAACCCTCTATTTAAGAGGGATGAACAATAACAAGGCGC
Source organism: Bacteroidetes bacterium UBA6491 (assembly GCA_002436505.1). Classification (GTDB taxonomy): domain Bacteria; phylum Bacteroidota; class Bacteroidia; order NS11-12g; family UBA9320; genus UBA6491. The sequence goes on from DJML01000120.1 coordinate 4,497, forward strand.
TTTCTCGCATAGAAGCAGAAATGCCGGCGACGAAGGAACGTGATGAGATCATAAGCTTTATCCGGGCTTCTGACCGTGGCATCATGAAAGGCTTCTTGTCAAGATAGCACTTTGTCCTCCCAAATTGAAATATCTGCAGTTGGTCTGGGTAAAAAATACCGGAAGAACTGGCTTTTTAAAAACATGGACCTGTCTTTCATTCAAGGACAGTCATGGGCCATTTTAGGCAGAAACGGTTCAGGAAAATCTACACTCCTTAAAATATTATGTGGTGCCATTGTACCGACAAAAGGTAAAGTGACGTGGCTGAAGAACAAGTCAGAAATTGAACTGAAGGACCAGTATCAGCTTTATTCAATTACTGCACCTTACCTTGAAATGGTTGAGGAATTCACCTTGCGGGAAATGCTGGACTTCCATTTTAGCCTTAAACAAATGATTGACGGATATTCTGTTGATACGGTAATTGTAAACGCCGGACTATCAAAGTCTGCTGACGTAAAGGTTAAATATTTCTCCAGTGGGATGATTCAGCGGTTAAAACTGATCACTTGCCTTTTCAGCGATGTCCCGATCCTGTTGCTTGACGAACCCTGTACAAATCTGGATGAGGAAGGCATTGCGTGGTACCGTAAAACGATCGAAGAAGTAAAACAGGATCGCCTGATCATTATAGCATCTAATCAGGCACATGAATATGATTTTTGCAGTAATTTAGTACGTATTGACAATCTAATTAAAGAAATAAAACAATGAACAGAATAGCAACTCTTTTGACCATCTGCATGCTTGCAATGCTATCTATGCCTTTATTTAGCTGCAACGGAGAAGGTAAGGCTGAATATGGAATTTATGGCGACTCCAGCATTACGGCTGAAGGCACTGTTTCTATTGGCGAGATACCCTCGTTGCTCAATAAAAAAGACTCCATTTATATTAAAGCAAAAGGACCGATCAAGGCTGTTTGTCAGAAAAAAGGATGCTGGATGCAAATGGATATTAATGAAAAAGAATCAATGATCGTAAGATTCAAGGATTACGGATTTTTTGTCCCAATGGATGCCAGTGGAAAAGAGGCAATAATTGAAGGTTTTGCTTATGTTGATACTACTTCTGTTGCAGAACTAAGACACCTTGCAAAGGATGCTGAAAAAACTGAAGAAGAGATCATGGCCATCACCGAACCTAAAGTTTCATTCAATTTTGAGGCCTCTGGCGTGATCATACAGTAATGACCTTAAAAATTAAAATATCGTTACTACTGTTTCTTTTATTTACAGGCATCGTGGCATGCACGAAAGGAAAGAAAGACGTTTCTGCCAATGCCATGTATGAAAGGTCAGAGCTGGCAACATTGATGGTGGACATGTGGGATGAGAATAAAAAGGTAAAGGAAGATCTCGTAAATGGCCTCGACTCTGTTGTTTTGTCAGGACAGCATGAAAAGATGTTTACAGCCAAACCGACGGACTCATCGGACCTCACCCCTGTCTTCTACAACCTGGCAAAGGGCTACAATACACTTGCTGATAGTTTTTCAAATGCGGGAAGTGAAAGGGAGATCAAAATAAAACGTTACAATGCGGTTATAGATGGGTGCGTAAGTTGTCATGAAAATTTTTGCTCCGGACCAATACCAAAGATCAAGCAACTTTATCTCAGGGAAAAGCCTTCTTCTCTGTGATGAAATCAATGTTCAGAAAAGCATCCCAGTAAGTTTCTTTGTTCATGTCCTCCCAATGGATCACGCCGTAGCGGTATTGGTAGGTCTGAAACTGGCAGAAAAGAGCAAGAAGTACTACAACCGCAATCGTAACCCATTTGAAGAGCCTTCTTTTTAATTCATTCAGAAATAAACCTAAAGGGATTATGAAAAGAACGAAATAATCCAGATAGACGCGGGATGAAAAGCTCCCACCGTATTGCCAGTTCCACCATGAGGCGAATAAATATGTGATCAGTATAAGATAACCGGCTATTAAGGCAGATTCCCATTTGTTCCTTAGCCATAATTGACGCATACCAAATAGCGCAATCAGTAACAAAGGTGTATAAAGGAAAAGTCCTTTCTTATAGCTGAACAGGATGTTGATGATCTGGGGATGCAGAAAATCAAAGCCTTCTTCCCCATAGGAGTACACCCACCAGTTGCCTGTTTGAACCTTATATATCGAAAATTGGAAGGTCAAAGGAAGGACAAAAAGCACTACAGCAGTCAAGATCACACGAGGTTTCATCAACATAGACCTCAATTTGGTCCAGAAATCTTCAGGATCTTTTGAAAACACCAGCAGGAACAGCCCTGAAATACCATTCAGCGGACGTATTACAGTTATGAGTCCAAGAGTTAAAGCAAAAAGTAATAAATAGCCCGTTCTTTTCTTCTCCTCCACTTCGCGGTTCCATTTCATGGACATCAAGGCAAGCAGTGAGATAAAAAAAACAGAATATGGGTGAGACATGGCCGGTTCTGCAACAACATAATAGAACCAGTTGGTCCCAAAAACGATCAGCGGAATGGATAAAGCAATGATCGATTCTCTAACACTGTGCATCCTGAGTATCATGATCATAACCCATAAGGTTAATGCCAGAAAAACGATTGCTGCTATATTGATACTGATCTGATAATATTTGGAATAGCCATCAGAAGGCTGAGTTTCTGACATTCTGGACAGACCGTGAGCCATAAGGAAAAATGGCATCATTGGAATGGCAGTACCAGCGTAATATTTATTTACTGTATCACCGTCGATAATTGACCGGTATTCATAATAAAGGTTCTCATCATAATATTTCCTTCCATCAAGGGAGTCAAAGAACTGAAAATTAAGATCATTGTAAATGAACAATGCCGGCAAATGAGCATAATATCCCCTGCCATCAGATTTTATTATTGACTGATAATGTTTTTTCCCCCAGTTAATATTCGCTGAGCTCCACAATACGACTAAAAGCGTTAGGCTAAAAGAGAGAAGAACCAGAGAAAATGAAGACCGTTTCATGGATCATTTTGCCCAGGTGTTGTACTTGATAATACACCAGATCGCCC